>NZ_JAAGPE010000121.1:0-27663 GCF_017104605.1 Burkholderia sp. Ac-20384
GGTGTCCGGTGCCGTGGCGGGCCGCACGCCGGTCGCCGCTTCGGCGCCTGCCGGCGCGACGGTGCGCGAAGCCGTCACGTCGCGCCCGTTCGCGAGCCTCTACGCGGCATGCCTCATTTGCTCGTTCGGCGTGTTCGTCCCGTTCGTTCATCTCGTGCCGTACGCGCTCGATCATGGCGTCTCGTCATCGACGGCCGTGCTGCTGCTCGGCGCGATCGGTGTCGGCAGCACGGCCGGCCGTTTCTTCCTCGGCGGCCTCGCCGACCGCTTCGGCCGCCGCACTTCGCTGCTTGCGATGTTCGCGGGCATGGCCGTCGCGCTCGTCGCGTGGGCCGGCGCCGGCACCGTCGCGACGCTTGCGGCATTCGCACTCGTGTTCGGCGTGTTCTACGGCGGCTGGGTCGCGGTGCTGCCGGCGGTCGTGATGGACTATTTCGGCGGCCGCAACGTGAGCGGGATCATCGGCGTGCTTTATACGAGCGTCGCATTCGGCACGCTGATCGGACCGACCGCGGCCGGCTTCATCTACGACGCGGGCGGCGGCTATCTCGTGCCGATCCTGGCCAGCGCCGCCGCCAATGCGATCGCCTTCGCGATCGTCGCGACGACGGGGCGTGCGTCGACAGCCGCCCGTGCGGCGCGCGGATAGGTGCGTTTCGGCCGGTGCGCCGTCGCGAATTCCGGTAGGGTGGCCGGATCGTGAATCGAAGGCATCCAGCCAGGGGGCCCCATGACATTCGATGAAGTCCGGCAGATCGCACTGGCGTGGCGCGGCGTCGAGGAAGGCACGTCGTACGGCACGCCCGCACTCAGGGTGAAGGGCAAGATGCTCGCGCGGCTGCGCGAGGACGGCGACACGCTCGTCGTGAAGGGTGTCGGCCCCGACGAGCGTGCGTGGCTGATCGAATCGGAACCCGACGTGTATTACGTGACGGATCACTATGTCGGCTGGCCGATCGTGCTGGTGCGGCTGTCGGCGGCCCACCCGGACGCCGTGAAAAACCTGCTTCTGCGAGAATGGCAGGCCGTCGTCCCCGCCAAATGGCGCGACGAGATGGCGCGCGGCACGCGCTGACGCGCCGGTTGCGTCTGGCTGGCCCTGCATCGTCGGATGCTTTCGGCGCACTCGCGAACCATCGCAAACGGGTACAAGCGTTGCATCGATCGACGTCGATGCAACAAGTGGTTCCATCGAAATTCTTCAATTGGTTCTTAGTGAAGAACCGTTTGATGCTTACACTCCTTCGCTTCGAAGGCAGCTGACGAAAGCCGACGGAAAGGGCGCACGCGATGCGCCGGCGCCCTGCGCGCCGCATCGTACCTGCAGCTTCGCAGACTGCATCGCGCACCGTTTCCGGAACGGCCCCCGATCCGGCTCCGCGCCTGCATCCCGTGCAGGCGCCGCATCCGGCCCGGCTCAAGAACCACAATCCCCCGTGCTGCCTTCACGCGATACCCGGCCATACCGGAACCGTTTTTTGGAGAGAGACAGATGAGTGGAAGCAACACAGGCCTCGGTACGGGCCTGAAGCAGCGGCACGTGACGATGATGTCGATTGCCGGCGTGATCGGCGCAGGCCTGTTCGTCGGCTCCGGCCACGCCATCGCCGAAGCCGGCCCGGCGTCGATCCTCGCGTATGCAATCGCGGGTGTGCTGGTCGTGCTGGTGATGCGCATGCTCGGCGAGATGGCCGTCGCGCATCCGGACAGCGGTTCGTTCTCCACCTATGCCGATCGCGCGATCGGCCATTGGGCCGGTTTCTCGATCGGCTGGCTGTACTGGTGGTTCTGGGTGCTCGTGATTCCGATCGAGGCGACCGCCGCCGCGACCATCCTCAATGCCTGGTTCCCCGGTGTTGCAACCTGGGTCTTCGCACTCGGCATCACGCTGGTGCTGACGGTGACCAACCTCTTTTCGGTCAAGAACTACGGCGAATTCGAATTCTGGTTTGCGCTGATCAAGGTCGTCGCGATCGTCGTGTTCCTGTGCATCGGCGGTGCGGCGATCGTCGGCATCATTCCGGCGCCGGCGGTGTCGGGCGTGTCGAACCTGTTCGTGCATGACGGCTTCATGCCGCACGGCGCCGGCGCGGTGCTCGCGGCGATGCTGACGACGATGTTCTCGTTCCTCGGCACCGAGATCGTGACGATCGCGGCCGCCGAATCGGACAACCCGCAACGCCAGATCGTGCGCGCGACCAACTCGGTGATCTGGCGCATCACGCTGTTCTATCTCGGCTCGATTCTCGTCGTCGCGGCCATCGTGCCGTGGAACGATCCGCTGCTGCCGAAGCACGGCTCGTATCAGCGTGCGATGGAACTGATCGGCATCCCGAACGCGAAGGCGATCATCGACGTGATCGTGCTCGTGTCGGTCGCGAGCTGCCTGAATTCGGCGCTGTACACCGCGTCGCGGATGCTGTTCTCGCTGTCCAAGCGCAAGGACGCACCGGCGTTCCTGCACCGCACCGATTCGACCGGGACGCCGCGCGCGGCCGTGCTCGCATCGACCGCGTTCGGTTTCGTGACCGTGATCGCGAACTACCTGATGCCGGAACAGGTGTTCGGCTTCCTGCTGGCGACGTCGGGTGCGATCGCGCTGCTCGTGTATCTCGTGATCGCGATTTCGCAACTGCGGATGCGCAAGACGCTCGAATCGACCGGCGCGGACCTGACGCTGCGGATGTGGCTGTTCCCGTGGCTCACGTGGTTGGTGATCCTGTTCATCTGCGGCACGCTGACCGTGATGCTCGTGAGCGAGGATCACCGGATGGAAGTGGGTGCGACGGCAGTGTTGGCGCTGATCGTGCTGCTCGCGTCGTGGCTGAACAAGCGTGGCCGCGATGCGCAGGCGAGTGAAGGTCGGCGCGTGTCGGCGATGTGATGGAGTGAAGTGATGGCGGGCGGAAAGCCTGCGTCACGAAAAATGGCCCGATCGGCGTTTGCCGGTCGGGCCATTTGCGTTTTTATCCGATGCGGCGGAAAAAATCGACGCGCGACTCGTCGTCAGAGGCAAGAAGCAACGCGCAACTAGCGCGTAATAATCGAACTCGTCTGATTTCATCAACAAAGACTTGCTCTTACATTGGTTGCTTCGATTACCGAGGTGAATCGATGGATGAATCAATTGGGTGTCCTTTGTTGATGATCGCCACTATCAGGCAGGGCCTGATATCCAATTGCGCGATCGATACGCCTTGTCGTTCGTCGACTGTATCGAAGTCGAAACAATGACCGAGCGTTCGACACCGCGCGTCAGCATTGCTTTCGCCGCCCGCGACGGATTCCAGCTCAAGGGAACCTATTTCCCGGCGTCCGACGGCGATCGTTCTCCCGTGCTAATCTGCCCCGCGACAGGAATCCGACAATCCTTTTATTTCCCGTTCGCGGATTGGCTGCGCAAAGACGGCCATTCGACGTTTGTATTCGATTATCGGGGGATCGGTGCGTCGCTCGGTACGAATCACGTTCGCCAATCCCGAGCGCGGAAACAGGATTGGGGGCAACTCGACATGCCCGCGGCGCTCGAGTGGCTCCTTGGCGAAACCGGTGCGCACGACGCACATTTGATCGGACATAGCGCAGGCGCGCAACTAGTCGGCCTGATGCCGAATCATGCGTCGGTTCGTTCGTTGTGCGCCATCTCTGCGTCTTCCGGGTTTGTCGGCAACATTCGCTGGCCAAAGCGTTTCGCGGCCCTGCTGCTTGCGCATATGTATGTGCCGATCTCCGTTCGGTTGCTCGGTTACGTTCCGGCCAGGGTACTCGGCTGGGGCGATGATCTGCCGCCGTGTATCGGACTTCAGTGGGCCCGATGGTGCCGTCGGCCGGGATATGTGGCGAACGAATTCGGAGCAGGGGTGGCACGCCACTACTACGACAAATTTACCGCTCCCGTCACCATTGTGGCCGCAACCGACGATCCGCTTGCCACGCCGGCCAATATCGCAGATTGGCTGCGCCTGCTGCCGAGCGCCAGGTCCGACGTCCACTTCATCCATCCAGAAAATCCCGACGGCCGCGCAATTGGGCACGTCGGCATGTTCCGCCGCGAGCATTCGTCGCTGTGGCCGGAACTCACCAGAGGGTTGCGGCGCTGATAGCGCGTGTCGTTTGCATCCTCGCATCAGGAGACCACGATGGATGATTCAACTGAAATGAAATCGCGCTTCAAGGCCGTCAGAAATGAGGCGAAGGAGACGCGCGCGTCGCTTTACCACCTTACGAATCAATGCAACCTGCGTTGCAAGGGCTGCTGGTTTTTCGAGAACGAATTCGATACGGCATCGCAGGAGTTAAGCGATACGCAACGCCTTGAGCAGCGTGTGAGGGAGGAAGCTGCGCGCGGGATAAATGCGCCGCTATTGATTGGCGGTGAACCCGCATTGCATCTCGATCGGATACAGATGTTTCGGAAACACATGCCGAAAGTATCAGTGTCGACGAATGGGCTTCGAAAAATCCCGTATGAAGATTTCGAGGACATCACCATCGCCGTTTCCGTATTTGGCGGTGGGCCGCTCGACGACGAATTGCGTGCGATCGGTCCGAACGGGAAACGCTTCACCGGCTTGTTCGACAAGGCACTGGCAAACTATCGCGACGACGAACGTGCGGGTTTTGTCTATGCAGTGACGATTGATGGTATTGCGTACATTGAGGAAACGGTGCGCAAGATTCGAGATAACGGAAATCGATTGCTGTTCAATTACTACAGTCCCTATGACGTTGACGGCCCGCTACGTCGACGAGGAGAGGAGCGGTTGCTGGACGTCCTGCTCGACTTGAAGGCGAAATACCCCGAAACCATTGCAAGCCATCCCTATTATCTGACGGCCTTGATGCGGGGTGAGACCGCCTGGGGAGCATTCAATGGTGCAAGTTGTCCGAGCGTTAGCGAGGATCATCCGCAGAACGTGGATCGGTTCGCATCGGGGTGGCCCGCGCTACCCAGGTTCAATGCGTATCGCGCCGACTTTGTCTCGCTTGCGCGCTGTTGTACGTCCGGAGAATGCGCGAAGTGTCGCGACAGCCAGGCCGTGATTTCCTGGTTGCTGGTCAACGCCAGACATGTCCTACAGGAAGACGACGGACTCCGGACATGGACGGAGGTTGCGGAAAGCTATTTCAGTCAGTTTGTCTGGTCGAAATACCATCCGCGCAACCGTATCGAGCGCGTGTCGATTTGCACAATGTAATGAGGTGACATCGGGCGGTCAGCTTGCCACCACAGACAAGCAGAACCAGTCATGACAAGGCCGGTGCACCGAAAAGAAAAAAGCCCGCATAAGCGGGCTTTTCACTGAGACGATAACGCGACGCTCAGACGTTGAACAGGAAGTTCATCACGTCGCCGTCGTGCACGACATATTCCTTCCCTTCCGCGCGCATCTTGCCGGCTTCCTTCGCGCCTTGCTCGCCCTTGAACGTGACGTAGTCGTCGAACGCGATCGTCTGTGCGCGGATGAAGCCGCGCTCGAAGTCGGTGTGGATCACGCCGGCCGCCTGCGGTGCCGTGTCGCCGATATGGATCGTCCACGCACGCACTTCCTTCACGCCTGCGGTGAAGTAGGTCTGCAGGCCGAGCAGCTTGAAGCCCGCGCGGATCACGCGGTCGAGGCCCGGCTCCTGCATGCCCATGTCGGCGAGGAACGCTTCCTTGTCCGCATCGTCGAGATCGGCGATTTCCGCCTCGATCGCCGCGCACACGGCCACGACCG
This sequence comes from Burkholderia sp. Ac-20384, assembly GCF_017104605.1. Taxonomy (NCBI): domain Bacteria; kingdom Pseudomonadati; phylum Pseudomonadota; class Betaproteobacteria; order Burkholderiales; family Burkholderiaceae; genus Burkholderia; species Burkholderia sp. Ac-20384. Next base: position 5,721 of record NZ_JAAGPE010000121.1, read on the forward strand.
GCGCATTCTCGCTTTCCGCGTACTTGCGGACCGCGTCGAGGTGCGGGTTGTTCTCGAAACCGTCGTCCTTCACGTTGGCGACATACATCGTCGGCTTCGCGGTAATCAGGCAGAACGGCTTGAGCAGCGCCTCTTCGTCGTCCGACAGCGTGAGGCCGCGCACGGCCTTGCCCTGGTCGAGCTGCGCGCGCACCTTCTCGAGCACGGCGACGAGCTTGCCCGCTTCCTTGTCGTTGCCCGACTTCGCCGCCTTCGAATAACGCGTGAGCGCCTTCTCGACGGTGCCGAGGTCGGCGAGCGCGAGTTCGGTGTTGATCACTTCGATGTCATCGATCGGGCTGACCTTGCCAGCGACGTGAATGACGTTCTCGTCTTCGAAGCAGCGCACGACGTGCGTGATCGCGTCGGTTTCGCGGATGTTCGCGAGGAACTGGTTGCCGAGGCCTTCACCCTTGCTTGCGCCCGCGACGAGGCCCGCGATGTCGACGAATTCGACGACGGCCGGCACGACACGCTCCGGCTTGACGATCTCGGAGAGCGCCTTCAGGCGCGTATCGGGCACTTCGACGATACCGACGTTCGGCTCGATCGTGCAGAACGGGTAGTTCTCGGCGGCGATGCCGGCCTTGGTCAGCGCATTGAACAGGGTGGACTTGCCGACGTTGGGCAAGCCGACGATGCCGCATTTGAGACTCATGGAATCCTTCGGACGGGTAAGGCGGCGCGGCCGGACAGGGCACGGCGGCGCGGGAAAAAAGGGCGGCCGGCGCTTGGGACGCGGCGGGCCGACGGTCAAAGGCGCTATTGTACCGTGCCGGCGCCCCGGATTCCGGGCTGGCGCCGAACGGCCGATGCGACGGGCCGCCGCGCCGCGGCATCGGCCTGCGATTCTGCTGATTTCCCGCAAAGTCCGGCCGCGTAAGGGTTTGGCCCCGCGGCTATAATGCCCGCCATGACTGCCCACCACACCTTCGACGTCGCCGTGGTCGGCGGCGGGCTCGTCGGCAAGACGGCCGCGCTCGCGCTGACCCAGTCCGGCTACAAGACAGCCTTGCTCGCCCAGCCGGCCACGCCGCGCCCCGCCGATCTCGCATTCGACACGCGCGTCTACGCACTGTCCACCAGTTCGCAGGCGCTGCTCGAGCGGCTGCGGGTCTGGCAGGCGCTCGATCACAGCCGGCTCGCACCGGTCTACGACATGCGCGTGTACGGCGATGCCCACGCGGAACTGCATTTCTCCGCGTACCAGGCTTCCGTGCCGCAGCTCGCGTGGATCGCCGAATCGTCGCTGGTCGAGGCGTCGCTCGACGCCGCACTGCGGTTTCAGCCGAATCTCACGTGGTTCGACGCGCGCGCACAGGGCTTCGACGTGCGCGACGACGCGGCCGTGCTCACGCTGTCGTCGGGGCAGGTGCTGGAAGCAGACCTCATCGTCGGCGCCGATGGCGCGCATTCATGGGTGCGCTCGCAAATGGGGGCCAAAGTCGAGCGACGCGACTACCGGCAAACCGGCGTCGTCGCGAACTTCAAGGCGTCGTTGCCGCACCGCGAGACGGCCTACCAGTGGTTCCACGAAGGCGAGATCGTCGCGCTGTTGCCGCTGCCGGACGGCCATGTGTCGCTCGTCTGGTCCGCGCACACCGCGCATGCAGACGAATTGCTCGCGCTCGACCCGGCGCAGCTCGCGGCCGAGGTCGAGCGCGTGTCGCATGGGCAGGTCGGCACCCTCGACTGCGTGACGCCGGCCGCCGGCTTCCCGCTGGCGCTGCAGACGGTCGACAAGCTGATCGCGCCGCGCGTCGCGCTCGTCGGCGATGCCGCGCACCTGATCCACCCGCTCGCGGGGCAGGGGATGAACCTCGGGCTGCGCGACGTCGCGGCGCTTGCCGATGCGATCGCCGGTAAGGAAAGCTTCCGCAACCTCGGCGATACGGTGCTGCTGCGTCGCTACGAGCGTTCGCGCCGCGAGGACATCCGTGCGCTGATGGTCGCGACCGACGGGCTGCAGCGGCTGTTCGCGGTGCCGGGCTCGCTCGCGAAGGCCGTGCGCAACGCGGGCATGGCCTTCGTCGGCGCGCAGCCGCTGGTAAAGCGCTGGCTCGTGTCGGCCGCGCTCGGCTGATCGAACCTTCCGCCGCTTCGCGGGTCGGACACGGTTCGTTACGGCGTACACTGTGCCGTGCACACCGATTGAGCTGAAGGAAGATTTCGATGAAAAAAACGATCCGCATCGCGTCGCTGGCGCTGGCCGTCACGATGGCGACGCTTGGCTGCACCGCGCAGGCCGACCAGACCACCGACAAGCTGAAAGCGACGCTGCAGGCCCGTCTCGGCAGCGACGCGCCGATCAAGAGCGTGTCGAAAGCGCCGGTCGCCGGCCTTTACGAAGTGAACCTCGGCTCGCAGATCATCTATAGCGATGCGGCAGGCGACTACGTTCTGCTCGGCGATCTCGTCGACACCAAGACGCACAAGAACCTGACCGACGCTCGCCTGTCCGAAATCAACAAGATCGACTTCGCGAGCCTGCCGTTCGCGAATGCGATCAAGGTCGTCAAGGGCAACGGCGCCCGCAAGATCGCGGTGTTCTCCGATCCGAACTGCCCGTACTGCAAGAAGCTCGAGACGACGCTGCAGTCGGTCGACAACGTGACCGTCTACACGTTCCTGTACCCGGTGCTGTCGCCGGATTCGACCGCGAAGTCGAAGGCGATCTGGTGTGCGACCGACCGCGCGAAAACGTGGCAGAGCTGGATGCTCGACCATCGCGCACCGTCCGGCGCCGGTAGCTGCGATACCACCGCGCTCGACAAGAACCTCGCGCTCGGCCGCGGGATGAATGTCACGGGCACGCCGACGATCTTCCTGCCGGACGGCCGTCGCCTGCCGGGCGCCGTGTCGGCCGACCAGCTCAATCAGGCGCTCGCCTCGAGCAAGTAACCGACCACACGCCGGGCCGCATGGCCTGGCCAGCGAGGGGCGCCCGCATCTGCCGGCGCCTCTCTTCGTTTCCGCCGCCGTATTCGACCGACCGATTGCCACGATGACCCAGCCGATCCGCTATTCGATTGTCCCGAAAGATCTTGCCGCGCACCTGTTCGAAGTGTCGGTGACGGTCACCGATCCCGACCCCGAAGGCCAGCGCTTTTCGCTGCCGGTGTGGATCCCGGGCAGCTACCTCGTGCGCGAGTTCGCGCGCAACATCGTGACGCTCGGCGCATTCAACGACGCGGGCCGCAAGGTGCGGATCGCGAAGACCGACAAGCACACGTGGCAGGCCGCACCCGTGAGCGGCGCGCTGACGCTGCGCTACGACGTGTATGCATGGGACCTGTCGGTGCGCTCCGCGTATCTCGACGAATCGGGCGGCTTCTTCAACGCGACGGCCGTGTTCCTGAGCGTCGCCGGCCGTGAGGACGCGCCGTGTGAAGTCGACATCGCGAAGCCGGCCGGCGCGGCGTTCCGCGCGTGGCGTGTCGGCACGTCGCTGCCCGAGGGGCGCGGCACCAAGCGTTATGCGTTCGGCGCCTACCGCGCGTCGAACTACGACGAGCTCTCCGACCATCCGGTGACGATCGGCGAATTCGCGCTCGCGACGTTCGATGCGCACGGTGTGCCGCACGACATCGTGATCGCGGGGCGTGTGACGCAGCTCGACATGGAGCGCCTGCGCACCGACCTGAAGCGCGTGTGCGAAGCGCAGATCGCGCTGTTCGAGCCGAAATCGAAGAAGGCGCCGATGGACCGCTACGTGTTCATGACGCTGGCGGTCAGCGACGGCTACGGCGGCCTCGAGCACCGCGCGTCGACCGCGCTGATCTGCAACCGCACCGACCTGCCGGTGAAGGGGCGGCCCGAAACGACGGAAGGCTATCGCACGTATCTCGGTCTCTGCAGCCACGAGTACTTCCACACGTGGAACGTGAAGCGCATCAAGCCGGCGGCGTTCGTGCCGTACGACCTGTCGAAGGAAAACTACACGTCGCTGCTGTGGCTGTTCGAAGGCTTCACGTCGTATTACGACGACCTGATGCTGGTGCGCAGCGGGCTGATGTCGCAGGACGAATATTTCGCGGCGCTCGGCCGCACGGTCGGCGGTGTGCTGCGCGGCACGGGGCGCCTGAAGCAGAGCGTCGCCGACAGCTCGTTCGACGCGTGGATCAAGTACTACCGCCAGGACGAGAACGCGACCAACGCGATCGTCAGCTACTACACGAAGGGTTCGCTCGTCGCGCTCGCCTTCGATCTCGCGATCCGCGCACAAACGCGCAACAAGAAGTCGCTCGACGACGTGATGCGCCTGCTGTGGCAGCGCTACGGCCGCGACTTCTACCGCGGCAAGCAGGCGGGCGTCGAGGAAGACGAAGTCGAGGCGCTGATCGAAGAGGCGACGGGCGTTGCGCTCGGCCGTCTGTTCGCCGATGCCGTGCACGGCACGCGCGACCTGCCGCTCGCCGAACTGCTCGCACCGTTCGGCGTGACGCTCGCGCCCGATGTCGCGAACGGCGCGACCGCGAAGCCGACGATCGGCGCGCGCCTGCGCGGCGGCGCGGACTGCACGTTCGCTGCTGTCTACGAAGGCGGCGCCGCACATCGCGCGGGGCTGTCGGCCGGCGACACGCTGATTGCGGTCGACGGACTGCGCGTCACGGGCACCAACCTCGACGCACTGCTCGCGCGCTACCGGCCGGGTGACAAGGTCGAGGTTCACGCGTTCCGGCGCGACGAGCTGCGCACCGCGAAACTGAAGCTCGACGGCCCGGAAGTCACGCGCTACCGGTTGACGGCGGCGGCGAAGCCGGCTGCGGTCTCGAAGGCCCGGGAGGCCTGGCTGAAGGGTTGAGCGGTTTGAAGCGGGTATCGGGGCGCGATCAAGGATTGTTCTGCTGCTGCAACAATCCGTCGCCTTGAACCCGCTTTTTCGCGGTCATGCGGCCACGCACAATGGCGTCACTCGCGCTACCAAAGCGCAACCCTACTGGAGCCTGACATGACGACCATTCTGCAAATCAATTCCGCTGCACGTTCGCAAGGTGCGCAATCCACGCTGCTGGCCAACGAACTGACGGCAAAGCTGCAACAATCGAACCCCGGCGCGAAGGTCGTGGTTCGCGACTTGCTGGCCGATGCGCTGCCGCACCTCGACGAATCGGTGCTCGGCGCGTTCTTCACGCCGGCCGACAAGCGCACCGCGGAACAGAATGCGATCGTCGCGAAGAGCGATGCACTGATCGCAGAACTGCAAGCAGCCGACGTCATCGTGATCGGCGCACCGATGTACAACTTCGGCATCTCGTCGCAACTGAAGACGTACTTCGACTGGATCGCACGTGCAGGTGTCACGTTCCGCTACACCGAGAACGGTCCGGAAGGCCTGATCAAGGGCAAGAAGGTTCACGTGGTGACGGCCCGTGGCGGCAAGTACGCCGGTACGCCGAACGACAGCCAGACCCCGTATCTGCGTACGTTCCTCGGCTTCGTCGGCATGACCGACGTGAACTTCATCTTCGCGGAAGGCCTGAACCTCGGCCCGGATGCGCAAAGCGCCGCGCTGGCCGGCGCACGCGAAGCGATCGCCGCCGCGTAAGGTCGATGCGGGTGCGCCGCACCCGCAGCATCGCCCGATAAAAAAACGCCGCGTCCCGAAGGGGGCGCGGCGTTTTTGCATGCCGGCTGGCGTGGCCGAAAGAATCGGCGGCGCGGCCGTTATGCGAGCGTTTCGGCCACTTCCGGCAGGCGCCAGTCGATCGGTTCGCGGTCTGCCTCGACCAGATAGTCGTTCGCGAGCGCGAAATGGCGGCAGCCGAGGAAGCCACGGTGCGCGGACAGCGGCGACGGATGCGGCGCCTCGAGCACGCAGTGCGCGCTTGCGTCGAACAGCGCGCGCTTCGCCTGCGCGTGTGCGCCCCACAGCATGAACACGAGCCCGCGATGGCGGCCGGCGAGTTCGCGGATCAGCGTGTCCGTGCACTGTTCCCAGCCGCGCTTCGCATGGCTCGCTGCGGCACCGCGCTCGACCGTGAGCACCGTGTTGAGCAGCAGCACGCCCTGGCGTGCCCAGGTGTCGAGGCAGCCGTGGCGCGGCGTGTCATGACCGAAGTTCGCGGCGATTTCCTTGAAGATGTTGCGCAGCGACGGCGGGGTGCGCACGGCCGGCGGCACCGAGAACGCGAGCCCGTGAGCCTGCGGCGTGCCGCGATCGTCGCCGTGGTACGGATCCTGGCCGAGGATCACGACTTTGACGTCGTCCGGGCTCGTCAGGCGCAGCGCGCGGAACACGTCGGTCGGGTAGACCGTCTTGCCGGCCGCACGCTCGTCATCGACGAAGCGGCACAGCGGCGCGTACGCGTCGCTGTCGGTAAAGGGTTTCAGCACGTCGCGCCACACGGTCGGCAGCGCGTCGAATTGCGCGGCGAGGTGCGGAACGTCGGCGGCAGCGGGCTGGGGTGCCGTGGGGGCCGCAGCCGGAGCAGCGGCTTTCTTTGCGGGCTTGCGTCCGGCCGCGGGCGCTTCGGGCGCCGGGGACGGAATATCGGCCGGTGCCGTTTCCGGCACGGGATCGTCGAACAGCGACGCCTGTTGCGGCGCGCGGGAAGTCTTGCGGGTTGCCATGCGTGATGCGGGTTATTGCGCGCGCAGCCGGTAGCCGCGCTGCGCCTTGCTGATGTTGTCGGGAGCGAGGCCCGGCAGCGCTTGCTGCAGTTCGGCGGCGAGCGTTGCGAGCGCCGCTTCCGGGCCGTCGATCAGTTCGAGTTCGATTTCGCTGATCGGTTCGCGGCGCGTTTCGTGTTCCGCCTGGACGACGATCTCGCCGAGGTCCACCGCGGCTTCGACGGTCGCGCCGCCGATTGCGATGCGCCACAGCGTACGCGAAAAATCCGTGCGGAACAGCGCCGACAGCGTGCCGGCCGCGTCATTCAGCGCGGCGGCGGCTTCCGGCACGTCGCAGGCCGCGACGAGCGCGTCGATCTCGAGCGCATCGCCGGCGACCGGCAGTTCCCATTCGTGGCGGCGATGCAGGCCGCCTTCCGCGCTGCCGACCGTCTTGAACGTCTGCAACCAGCCTTGCGGCGCGCGGCGCACGCGCACTGCGCTCTTCGAGCGGGCCAGCGCGAGATCGGGCGTGTCGTAATAGACGTTCGCGAGCGTGATGTCGTGACCGGGTTCGCCGGTCAGCGTCTCGAAGAAGCGTCGCGCGGCGTCGACCTGGCCGGCCGGCAGCGCGAGCTTGATTTCCTTTTCGATCGCCATCAGAAGAACATCCGTGCGAGTTCTTCGCCCGGCTGGTCGGCGCGCATGAACGCTTCGCCGACGAGGAACGTGTTCACGTTTGCCGCACGCATCGTGTCGACGTCGGTGCGCGACAGGATGCCCGATTCGGTCACGACGATGCGGTCCGACGGAATCATGTCGAGCATGTCGAGCGTGGTCTGGATCGACGTCTCGAACGTGCGCAGGTTGCGGTTGTTGATGCCGAGCAGCGGCGTCTTGAGCGTCAGCGCCTGTTCCATCTCGTTGCGGTCGTGGACTTCGACCAGCACCGCGAGGCCGAGCGAGTGCGCATACGCTTCGAGATCCTGCATCAGCGGCGTGTCGAGCGCGGCGGCGATCAGCAGGATCGCGTCGGCGCCCATCGCGCGTGCTTCGATGATCTGGTACGCGTCGACGATGAAGTCCTTGCGCAGCACGGGCAGCGTGCAGGCCGCGCGCGCTTCCTCGAGATAGCGGACGCTGCCCTGGAAGAACTGTTCGTCGGTCAGCACCGACAGGCACGCGGCGCCGTGCTCGGCATACGAACGCGCGATGTCGGCCGGCACGAAATGCTCGCGCAGCACGCCTTTCGACGGGCTGGCTTTCTTGATTTCGGAAATCACGGCCGCGTGGCCGGCCGCATGCTTCGCGCGCAGTGCGCCGACGAAGTCGCGCAGGTCGCGTGCCGATGCTTCCAGTTTCAGTGCCTCGAGCGGCGCGCTGCGCATGGCCGCTGCGACTTCTTCGCGCTTGACGGCGATGATTCGGTCGAGAATGTCGCTCATGTGGATTCCTGCTTGATTCGTAAGGGGAGTCAGCGCTTGAACTGCTGCGTGAAGCGCACGAGTTCGTCGACTTTCGCGCGGGCCTTGCCGCTCGCGATCGCTTCGCGCGCGAGCTGGATGCCGTCGGCGATCGATTCGGCGACGTTCGCCGCATAGAGTGCGGTGCCCGCGTTCAGCGTGACGATCTCGCGCGCGACGCTCGGCTGGTTGTCCAGCGCGCCGAGCAGCATCGTGCGCGATTCGTCGGCATTTTCCACCTTCAGCGTGCGGTTCGACACCATCTGCAGGCCGAAGTCTTCCGGATGGATCTCGTATTCGTGCACCTTGCCGTCGCGCAGCTCGCCGACGAGCGTTGCCGCGCCGAGCGATACCTCGTCCATCCCGTCCTTGCCGTACACGACGAGCACATGCTGCGCGCCCAGACGCTGCATCACGCGCACCTGGATGCCGACGAGGTCGGGGTGGAACACGCCCATCAACTGGTTCGGCGCGCCGGCCGGATTGGTCAGCGGGCCGAGGATGTTGAAGATCGTGCGCACGCCGAGCTCGCGGCGCACGGCCGCGATGTTCTTCATCGCCGGGTGATGGTTCGGCGCGAACATGAAGCCCATGCCCGTTTCGGCGATCGATGCGGCAACCTGGTCGGACTGCAGGTCGATGTTCACGCCGAGCGCCTCGAGCACGTCGGCGCTGCCGGACTTGCTCGATACGCCGCGGTTGCCGTGCTTCGCGACTTTCGCGCCGGCCGCGGCCGTGACGAACATCGACGCGGTCGAGATGTTGAACGTGTGCGAGCCGTCGCCGCCGGTGCCGACGATGTCGACGAAGTTCGAGTTGTCCTGCACCTCGACGTGATTCGCGAATTCGCGCATCACGGTTGCGGCGGCGGCGATCTCGCCGATCGTCTCCTTCTTGACGCGCAGCCCGGTGACGATCGCGGCCGCCATCACGGGCGACATGTCGCCGCGCATGATGAGCCGCATCAGGTGCAGCATCTCGTCGTGGAAGATTTCGCGGTGTTCGATCGTGCGCTGCAGCGCTTCCTGCGGGGTAATCGTCATCGTGAGGCTCCCGTCAGGCGGCTTGCGCGGCCGCGGCGCGTGCCTGTTTCAGGAAATTCTCGAGCAGCGCGTGGCCATGCTCGGACAGGATCGATTCCGGGTGGAACTGCACACCTTCGATCGGCAGCGTCTTGTGGCGCACGCCCATGATTTCGCCGTCGTCGGTCCACGCGGACACCTCGAGGCAGTCGGGCAGCGATTCCCGCTCGATCGCGAGCGAGTGATAGCGCGTGACGTCGAAGTGCTTCGGCAGGTCGGCGAATACACCACTGCAGTCGGTTTCGATCTTGCTCACCTTGCCGTGCATGATGGTTTTCGCGCGCACGACGCGGCCGCCGAAGGCCTCGCCGATCGCCTGATGGCCGAGGCAGACGCCGAGGATCGGCTTCTTGCCCGCGAATTCCTTCAGCACGTCGAGCGTGATGCCCGCGTGCTGCGGGTTGCTCGGGCCTGGCGACAGGCAGATCGCATCGGGATTCAGGCTCGCGATTTCGTCGAGCGTGATTTCGTCGTTGCGGTAGGTGCGTACGTCCTCGCCGAGTTCGCCGAAGTACTGGACCAGGTTGTAGGTAAACGAGTCGTAATTGTCGATCATGAGCAGCATGGTCAGTCTCCGGTCAGAAGTCGCTATCGAGGCCGTCCTGGACCTGTTCGGCCGCACGCAGCACTGCGCGCGCCTTGTTCTCGGTCTCTTGCCATTCGGATTCGGGCACCGAATCCGCGACGACGCCGGCCGCCGCTTGCACGTACAGGTTGCCGTTGTGGATCAGGCCCGTGCGGATCGCGATCGCGAGATCCATCTCGCCCGAGAACGACAGGTAGCCGACGGCACCGCCGTACAACCCGCGCTTGACCGGCTCGAGCTCGTCGATCAGTTCCATCGCGCGTACCTTCGGCGCACCGGACAGCGTGCCGGCCGGGAACGTCGCGCGCAGCACGTCGTAGTTCGTCATGCCGGGCTTCAGCTTGCCTTCGACCGAGCTGACGATGTGCTGCACGTGCGAGTATTTCTCGATGACCATCTGGTCGGTCACGTGCACCGAGCCGATTTCCGCGATGCGGCCGACGTCGTTGCGCGCGAGGTCGATCAGCATCACGTGCTCGGCGATCTCCTTCGGATCGTTGAGCAGCTCGGTCGCGAGTTCCGCGTCGCGCTCGGGCGTGTTGCCGCGCGGGCGCGTGCCGGCCAGCGGGCGGATCGTGACGATCTGGTCTTCGCCGCGCTTTTCCTGGCGCACGAGGATTTCCGGCGATGCACCGACCACGTGGAAATCGCCGAAGTTGTAGTAGTACATGTACGGCGACGGGTTCAGCGAACGCAGTGCGCGATACAGCGACAGCGGATTGTCGCGGTACGGCTTCGTCAGACGCTGGCCGACCTGGATCTGCATCAGCTCGCCGGCCGCGATGTATTCCTTCGCCTGGCGCACGGCGGCCAGATAGTCGTCTTTCTTGAACTCGCGGAACGTCTCGGTGCGCACGCTCGCCGACGTGACCGGCGGCTGCACGGTCGTGCGCAGGCGCTGCTTCAGTTCGCGCAGGCGCTGCTTCGCCTTCGTATAGGCTTCGGCCTGGCTCGGGTCGGCGTAGATGATCAGGTACAGCTTGCCGGCGAGGTTGTCGATGACCGCCACTTCCTCGGTCAGCAGCAACTGGATATCGGGCAGGCCGAGATCGTCGCGCGGCGTGGTGTTCGCGAGCTTCTTCTCGATGTAACGCACCGCGTCGTAGCCGAAATAGCCGGCGAGACCACCGCAGAAGCGCGGCAGGCCCGGGCGCTGCGCCACCTTGAAGCGCGCCTGGAACGATTCGATGAACTGGAACGGGTCGCCGTCATGCGTCTCGACGACCTGGCCGTCGCGCACGACTTCCGACACGCCGTTGCGGGTACGCACGAGCGTACGGGCGGGCAGGCCGATGAACGAATAGCGGCCGAAGCGTTCACCGCCGACCACCGATTCGAGCAGGAACGAGTTGGCGCCCGAGCGTTCGGGTTGGGCCAGCTTCAGGTAGAGGGACAGCGGCGTTTCGAGATCGGCGAGGGCTTCCGCGATCAGCGGGATGCGGTTGTAGCCTTCGTTCGCGAGCGATTGAAATTCGAGTTCGGTCATGTTCCGGTCCTGTTCGGGACGAGCGGCGCGTGCGCCAGGGATCACTTGACGCTGCGCGGGGTGCCGTCGGCGAAAGGGCGGTCGATCGAGAAGTGCCTGTTGCCGGCCGGCACTCCGGGCGTGAACGTCGCGAGCCTGCGGCCGAGCCTGAACGCAAGCGTTCGGACGCGGTAGAACTCGAGGTGGTGCGACGATCGGCGCGCGGATGCGCAGCGAGATAAAAAACGGCGCTGAAGACGTGCTTCAGCGTACCTCATCGAAGAGGTTAGCGCGACCAGCGACGCCAGGGCCAGGCTCCCCGGTCGATGCTGCTCAGACTCCGTTTTTTATTCAGAAACATGCAGATGGAAGAAATAATCAGAGGGTTGGCCGGCCGGCGTTGTGCGCGGAGATCGCGCGAGCTGCGACCAGCAACGAATCGACTATACCATCCGAATTTATCGTTTGTATAGCTTTGCCATGGTTGTAGCCGTACGGCACCGTCAGCGTCGCCATCCCGGCCGCGCGGCCCGCCAGCGCATCGTTTTCCGAGTCGCCGATCGCGACTGCCGCATCCGGTGCGACACCGAGCGCGTTGCAGGCCGTCAGCATCGGCAACGGGTCGGGCTTCTTGCGCGCGACGCTGTCGCCGCCGAGCACGATGCCGAAGCAATCGGCCAGCCCGTACTGCTCGAGCAGCTCGACCGCGAAGCGGTGCGGCTTGTTCGTCACGCACGCGAGCCGGATGCCGGCTGCGCGCAGCGCGTCGAGGCCGGCGGCCACGTCCGGATAGAGGCGCGTGTGGCGGCCGTTGATCTTCGCGTACTCGGTCTGGTAAATCGCCAGCGCGTCGTCGAAGCGCGCGTGCGCTTCGTCGGCCGGGAAGCGCGGCTTCAGCACGCTCTGGATCAGGTGTTCGGAGCCCTTGCCGACGTAGCCGATCACCTCGTCGCGCGACGTGGCCGGTGCGCCGAGCTGCGCGAGCATCCCGTTCAGGCCGGCCGTGAAATCGTCGGCCGTATCGACCATGGTGCCGTCGAGATCGATCAGCGCCGCGTCGATGCGCGGCGTGGCGAAGCGGATCGGGGCGGCTTCCGTGGCGGCCCCGGCCGGCGCATGACCGGCGAGCGACGAGTCGGCCACGGCGTCAGCTCCGCTCGACGGTAGCGAGCGCGGCGCGCATCTCGTCGATCACCTTGCGGTAGTCGGGCTTGCCGAAGATCGCCGAACCCGCGACGAAGGTGTCGGCACCGGCCGCTGCGATTTCCGCGATGTTGTCGGTCTTCACGCCGCCGTCGACCTCGAGCAGGATCTCACGGCCGGTGCGCTCGGTGTACGCGTCGATGCGTGCACGTGCTTCGCGCAGCTTGTTCAGCGTTTCCGGAATGAACGACTGGCCGCCGAAACCCGGGTTGACCGACATCAGCAGCACGAAGTCGAGACGATCCATCACGTGGTCGAGGTAGTTCAGCGGCGTGGCCGGGTTGAACACGAGGCCGGCCTTGCAGCCGTGGTCGCGGATCAGCGACAGCGTGCGGTCGATGTGATCGGAGCCTTCCGGGTGGAAGCTGATCAGGTTTGCACCGGCCTTCGCAAAATCGGGCACGATCCGGTCGACCGGGCGCACCATCAGGTGCACGTCGATCGGCACCTGCACGTGCGGGCGGATCGCTTCGCACACGAGCGGGCCGATCGTCAGGTTCGGCACATAATGGTTGTCCATCACGTCGAAGTGGATCCAGTCGGCGCCGGCGGCGACGACGTTACGGACTTCTTCGCCGAGCCGAGCGAAATCGGCCGACAGGATGCTGGGAGCGATGCGGAATTGGGTCATGGCAGGGGAGCGGGGACGTAGCGGCGCAAAACCGCCATTCTACCGTTCGGCGACCCGATGCGCGGCGGCGGGCTGTGCGGGCGAGGCCCGATTGCGCATAGAATGCCGAACCAGTGCGGCGCGCCCGCGGCCCCGTTGCCCATGCCGGCGCGGGCAGTCATCTTCCAGCGGAAACACCATGAGTCAGTATCAGTTCACCGTTTCGGTGAAAACCAGCTACTTGCCGGAACAATCCGACCCCGATCGCCGTCAATACGCATTCGCGTACACGCTGACGATCCGCAACACGGGACAGGTCGCGGCGCAGTTGATCGCGCGTCACTGGATCATCACGGACAGCGAGAACCACGTGCAGGAAGTGAAGGGGCTCGGCGTCGTCGGGCACCAGCCGCTGCTGCAACCGGGCGAGCACTTCGAGTACACGAGCTGGGCCGTGATCGCGACGCCGGTCGGCACGATGCGTGGCGCGTACTTCTGCGTGGCGGAAGATGGCGAGCGTTTCGAGGCGCCGGTCGACGAGTTCGCACTGCACATGCCGCGCACGCTGCATTGAGCGTGCGGAGCGCGTCAGGGCGTCAGGGCGTTAGCGCGGCTGGCGGTCGTTGCTGCGGGCGTGCTTCTTTCTGCCCGACGACGTCCACACGACGATGAAGATCAGCAGGGCAAGCGCTACGAAGGCTTCGAGCGCGAAAATGAGCATCGGATATTGGTCGAGAAAATCTGACATGGCGGTTTCCATCAAGAACGGACATTGTATGTGGTTTGGGCCCCGGTTGGCCGGGTGGGTTGCGGCGGCCGCGGCAGCGGCGCTGCTTGCGGCTTGTGGCGGTACGCCGACGCGGACGTCGTCGCTGAAGCCGCCGACCGGCGCGGCGATCGTGCCGGGTCAGGTCGCCGCGAAGCGGCTCACGCCGGTCGCGTGGCAGCAGGTGCCGGGCTGGCAGGACGATTCGCTGATCGGTGCGACCGCCGCGCTGCGGCAGAACTGCGTGCGGCTCGCGCGCCAGCCGGCCTGGGCACGCGCTTGCGCTGCCGCCGACCGGCTCGACGAGCTCGACGTCAGCAGTGCACGTACGTTCTTCGAAACGTATTTCACGCCGTTCCAGCTCGCGAATACCGACGGGACGCTCGACGGGCTCGTGACCGGCTATTACGAGCCGCTGCTGCATGGTTCGCGAGTGCGCCGCGGCCCGTATCAGTACGCGCTCTATCGCTGGCCTTCCGGTTATCGCGCGGGCGCCGCACTGCCGGCACGCGCGCAGCTCGAACGCGCCGGCATCCTGAACGGCAACGAACTCGTGTGGGTCGACGACCCGATCGAAGCGTTCTTCCTGCAGGTGCAGGGCTCGGGACGCGTGCTGCTCGACGACGGTTCGGTGATGCGGGTCGGCTTCGGCGGCACCAACAACCAGCCGTACCGCTCGATCGGCAAGTGGCTGCTCGATCGCGGCGAGCTGACGCCGGCCCAGGCGACGATGCAGGGCATCAAGGCGTGGGCGAAGGCGAACCCGACCCGCGTCGACGCGTTGCTCGACACGAACCCGCGATTCGTGTTCTTCCGCGACATGCCGACCAAGGAAGATGCGCCGCATGGTGGCGCGGACGGCCCGATCGGCGCGCTGGGCGTGCCGCTGACGCCGGAGCGTTCGATCGCTGTCGATCCGTCGTCGATCCCGCTCGGCACCCCGGTGTTCCTGCAGACCACGCGCCCACTGACGAATACGCCGATGAACCGGCTCGTGTTCGCGCAGGATACGGGCTCAGCGATCAAGGGCGGCGTTCGGGCCGACTACTTCTGGGGGCTCGGCGACGATGCAGGCGATCAGGCAGGGCGGATGAAACAGGTTGGCCGGATGTGGCTGCTGTTCCCGAATTCGTGATGTGAGGCGGCGCGGGTGGCTTCGGTTGCTCGGGTCGCCGCCGATACATTCGACGCGGTATTCGTGGACGCGACGGTATGCTTGGGGTGCGTCGCCCTGATCGTGAGGGCGCCCGTGCGGTGTCAGCTTTCGTGATGCGCGAGTCGCGTCGGCGGGTGCTCCAACGGTGCTCCGGAATGAAACAGCCCGATCGGCCAACGCCGATCGGGCTGTTTCATTTGCAGCCACGGATTCACCGCGCGTAATCAGCGCGCAGCGATTTTCGTCAGCCCTTGCGCTTGTCGACGACGCGTCGCGCCTTGCCGACCGACCGCTCGATCCCGTTCACGGGCAGCACGTTGATCACGGCCGTCACGCCGATCAGCGACTTGATGTCATAGGCGAGCGCCTGTTTTGCCGCGTGGATTGCCGCCGTATCGGGCGCGGTTTCGGGGCAAGGCTCGACGTTGAGCGTCATCACGTCGAGCGGGCCTTCCTTCGTCAGCACGATCTGATAGTGCGGCGCGAGTGCGCGCTGCTTGAGCAACTGCTCCTCGATCTGCGTCGGGAATACGTTCACGCCGCGCACGATCATCATGTCGTCCGAGCGCCCCGTGATCTTCTCCATCCGGCGCATCGTGCGGGCCGTGCCCGGCAACAGCCGCGTGAGGTCGCGGGTCCGGTAGCGGACGATCGGCAGCGCTTCCTTCGTCAGCGACGTGAATACGAGTTCGCCGAGCTCGCCGTCCGGAAGCACTTCGCCGGTTTCAGGATCGATGATTTCCGGATAAAAGTGGTCTTCCCAGATGGTTGGCCCGTCCTTGGTCTCGACGCATTCGGACGCGACGCCTGGGCCCATCACTTCGGACAGCCCGTAAATGTCGACCGCATCGATGCCCATCCGCTGCTCGATCGCGACGCGCATGTCGTTGGTCCACGGTTCCGCGCCGAAGATGCCGATGCGCAGCGAACTTTGCACGGGATCGAGGCCCTGACGCTCGATTTCGTCGGCGATCGACAGCATGTAGCTCGGCGTCACCATGATGATGTCGGGCCGGAAATCCTGGATCAGCTGCACCTGCTTCTCGGTCTGGCCGCCGCCAAACGGAATCACGGTAAGCCCCGCGCGTTCGGCGCCGTAGTGCGCGCCGAGCCCGCCCGTGAACAAGCCGTAGCCGTAGCTGACGTGTACCTTGTCACCACGGCGCGCACCGGCGGCGCGGATCGAGCGCGCGACGAGATTCGCCCATGTGTCGATGTCGCCGGCCGTATAGCCGACGACCGTCGGCTTGCCGGTCGTGCCCGACGACGCATGAATGCGCGAGATCTGGTCCTGCGGCACCGCGAACATTCCGAACGGGTAACTGTCGCGCAGGTCGCTCTTCGTCGTGAACGGGAAGCGCGACAGGTCGGCGAGCGTCTTCAGGTCGTCCGGATGGACACCCGCGTCGTCGAACTTGCGACGATAGACGGGGGAGTGGTCATACGCATGCCGGAGCGACCACTTGAGGCGTTCGAGCTGCAGCGCGGTCAGCTCGTCGCGTGAGGCGGTCTCGATCGGCTCGAGCGGTAGCGGGGTAGTCATGCATGTCTCCAGTGTTTGTTATGTGCGAGCCGTCGACGTCAGCGGTCTTCCGGGATGACCGTGCCCTTGATCTGGGCGGATTTGCCGCGAAACATCGCGACAGTTTCGCCGGTCTGGTTCGTGACGCGGATGTCGTAGATGCCTTGGCGGCCGGCGCGCGCTTGCTCGATCGCCTCGGCCGTCAGCACGTCGTCGCCGTGCACCGGGCGCAGGAATTCGATCGAGCAGCCGGCCGCGACGGTATTCACGTTGTACGAGTTGCACGCGAACGCGAACGTCGAATCGGCCAACGTGAAGATGATTCCGCCATGGCAGGTCTGATGACCATTCAGGAACTCGGAACGCACGCGCATCTGCAGACGCGCATAGCCGGCACGTACTTCGGCAATTTCCATCCCGAATGCGCGGCTGCATGCGTCGGCTTCGTACATGGCCCGTGCGGTGGCGCGGGCCAGCGAATCGGGGTCGAGCGTGGCAGTGGCATTTGTCATGTCAACGCCCCTCGAAGCGCGGCGCGCGCTTCTCGATGAATGCTTTCACGCCTTCCGCGTAGTCGTGCGACTGGCCGAGCGTGCGCTGCAGGTCGCGTTCCATGTCGAGTTGCTGGTCGAGCGTGTTCGTGACACTGGCGCGCATCGATTGCTTGATCGATGCGATCGCAAGCGTCGGCTGCTGCGCGAGCTGGGTGGCGAGCTGGCGGGCTGTCGCAGCGAGCGTGTCGTCGTCGACGGCACGCCAGATCAAGCCCCATTGCTCGGCCTGTTCGGCCCCGAGCTTGTCGCCGGTCAGTGCGAGCCCCAGCGCGCGTGCCATGCCGACGCGTTGGGGCAGGAACCAGGTACCGCCGGAATCGGGTACGAGCCCTATCTTGACGAAGGCCTGGATGAAACTGCTCGAGCGGGCGGCGAACACGAGATCGCAGGCGAGCGCGAGATTCGCACCGGCGCCGGCCGCCGTACCATTGACGGCGGCGATCACCGGAATCGGCAGACGCTGCAGGCGGCGGATCAGTGGATTGAAGTGTTCGTCGATCAGCGTGCCGAGGTCGGTAGACGCGCCCGGCGTGAAGTCGAGATCGGCCAGGTCCTGGCCGGCGCAGAAGCCGCGTCCCGCACCTGTCAGGATCAGCGCGCGCGCGCCGGCCGCCTCGACATCATCGAGTGCCGACTGCAGCTCGCGATGCATCGCCCGCGTAAAGCTGTTCAGCTTGTCGGGGCGGTTGAGGGTGATCGTGGCCACGTTCGACGCGTGATCGATATCCAGCTGAATCGCCTGATAGGACATGCAGTATCTCCTTCATGACTTCGTTATAGGCGCGCGGTGCGTGGGCTACACGCGTTCGATCGCGAGTGCGATGCCCTGGCCGACGCCGATGCACATCGTACAGAGCGCAAAGCGGCCGCCCGTACGCTCGAGTTGGTGGAGTGCCGTGGTCACGAGCCGGGCGCCCGATGCGCCGAGCGGATGCCCCAGTGCGATTGCGCCACCATTCGGGTTCACGCGCGGATCGTCGTCGGCGACGCCTAGCATGCGCAGCACCGCGAGACCTTGCGACGCGAACGCCTCGTTCAGCTCGATCACGTCGAACTGATCGATGGTCATGCCGAGCTGGCGCAGCAGTTTCTGCGTGGCGGGTGCGGGCCCGATGCCCATCACGCGCGGCGCGACGCCGGCTGTCGCCATGCCGATGACGCGTGCGCGGCGGCGCAAACCGTACTGGTCTGCCGCCTGCGCATTGGCGAGCAACAGTGCGCACGCACCGTCGTTGACGCCCGATGCGTTGCCGGCCGTCACCGAGCCGTCCGGGCGCACGACGCCCTTCAATTTCGCGAGCGCTTCGAGCGACGTTTCGCGTTGATGCTCGTCGCGCGACACAACCAGCGGATCGCCTTTCTTCTGCGGAATCGTGACGGCGACGATTTCCTCGGCGAGCGTGCCATCCTGCTGCGCACGCGCGGCCTTCTGCTGGCTGCGCAGCGCGAACAGATCCTGGTCGGCGCGGCTGATGTTGTAGTCGACCGCGACGTTTTCGGCCGTCTCGGGCATTGAATCGACGCCATACAGCTGTTTCATCAGCGGATTGATGAAGCGCCAGCCGATCGTCGTGTCGAAAATGTCAGCTTGGCGTGCGAACGCGCTCGTGGCCTTGCCCATCACGAACGGCGCACGCGTCATGCTCTCGACGCCGCCTGCGATCATCAGGCGCGCCTCGCCCGCCTTGATCGCGCGCGCAGCCGTGCCGACCGCGTCCATCCCGGAGCCGCACAGCCGGTTCAGCGTCGTGCCGGACACGTCGGTCGGCAGGCCCGCGAGCAGCGCCGACATACGCGCGACGTTGCGGTTGTCCTCGCCGGCCTGGTTCGCGCAGCCGTAGATCACGTCGTCGATCGCCGTCCAGTCGACGTCACGGTTGCGCTCGATGAGCGCCTTGAGCGGCACCGCACCGAGGTCGTCGGCGCGGACATCTTTCAGGGCGCCGCCGTAGCGGCCGATTGGGGTGCGAATCGCGTCGCAGATATAGGCGTCTGTCATGGGCGTATCGATGAGCAACGAACCCGCCAGGTGGCGGATTCGTTCATGGTAGAGAACGTGGCGGCGTTTGCACGTCGGCCATTCGGGTTATGCCGGTTGGCCGGCTTCCACAGGTGCAGCCTTCGGGGCAACATGGACGCGGCTTTGCACCACGCGGAACCGGTTGGCGACGAACGCCGGGTCGGCCAGCGCCGCGTTGGCTGCCGGGTTCGCGCCCGTGCCGTGGAAGTCCGAGAACGCTGCCGACTGGTTCACGAACACACCGCCCGTCAGGTTGATCGACAGCGCGACGCCACCGCGCACCGCCGCGTCGTGGGCGGCGTCGACGATCGCATCATCGGTGCTGTAGACGGAGAGCGTCAGCGCGCCATGTTCTGCCGCGATTTCCCCGGCGAGGTCGAGTGATTGCGCGGTCGAGTCGGTCGCGATCACGAACGAGATCGGGCCGAACCATTCCTGCGTGAATTTCTCGCGATCGGCCACGTCGAGTTGCAGCACGAGCGGCGTGCGCACGCGGGCATCGGGGAACGCAGGGTGTTGGAGGGTCAGGCTGTCGGCGAGCACGCGGCCGAGTTGGCGGGCATCGTCGATGCGTGCGGTCACGCCTTCGTTCTGGATTGCGCCGATCAGTTCGACCGAGCGTGCCGGGTCGCCGGTGAGTTTTTGCACGGAAAGGGCGATTGCCTGTGCGACCTCGTCGAAGCTCGCGTGGCCGTCCGCCGTCCGGATGCCGTCGCGCGGCACGTAGATGTTCTGCGGTGCCGTGCACATCTGGCCGGAGTACAGCGCCAGCGAGAACGCGATGTTTTTGGCGGCGGCCTTCAGGTCGTCGGTCGAGTCGATCACGATCTGGTTGACACCAGCCTTCTCCGTATAGACCTGTGCCTGGTGAGCATGGCGTTCGAGCCACGTGCCGTTTTGCGTGCTGCCGGTGAAGTCGATCAACTTGATCTCGGGGCGCAGCGCGAGATCCTGAACGAGTGCGCCGTCGTTGGGTTCGGTCGTGAGGAGCGTGACGACGTTCGGATCGAAACCGGCTTCGCGCAGCACGTCGCGAGCGATCCGGACGGTGACGGCGAGGGGCAGGATCGCGCCCGGATGCGGTTTGACGATCACGGTGTTGCCGGTTGCGAGATCGGCGAACAGGCCGGGGTAGCCGTTCCAGGTCGGGAACGTGCAGCAGCCGAGCACGAGCCCGGTACCGCGCGGGACGATCGTATAGCGCTTGTGCATCGCGAGCGGCGGGTTCTTGCCTTGAGGCTTTTCCCAGTGTGCTTCGGCGGGGATGCGGCGCAGTTCGTCCCATGCATAGGCGACTGCCTCGAGCGCGCGATCTTGCGCGTGCGGGCCGCCGGCCTGGAACGCCATCATGAATGCCTGCCCGGTGGTGTGCATCACGCTGTAGGCGATTTCGAAGCTGGCGCGATTCAGGCGCGCGAGGATTTCGAGGCTGACGCCGATCCAGGCGCTCGGGCCGGCTTCGCGCCACGAGCGTTGCGCGGCGGCAGCGGCGGCGATCAGTTCGTCGGGCGTCGACTTCGGATACCGGATGCCCAGTGCAACGCCGTACGGCGACCGCTCTGCGCCGACCGTTTCTCCGGACGCCGGCTGGTCGAGCGCGAACGTCTTGTCGAGGTGCGACTTGAACGCGGCCTCGCCATCTGCGTTCGCGCTTTCCCCGTACACTTTGGGGCTCGGCATTTCGGCGAACGGGCTCCAGTACCCGCGGCTCCCGATGGCGGCGAGTGCGTGTTTCAGCGTGTCTTCGTGCTTCGTGAACAGTGCATGGGTCATGGCGGCAGCCTGATGGACGTTGAGAGGGGTTGGATCGATTAATTAACCGACCGGTTGGTCGGAGAATGGTAGCATCAAACTATTCGCATGTGCGAGGCGTTTCTCATTTCATTGATCGAGGAGAAATAGATGGCTTACGAGAACATCCTGGTGGAGACCCGGGGGCGTGTCGGGCTGGTTACGCTGAACCGTCCGAAGGCGCTGAATGCGCTGAACGATGCGCTGATGGATGAGCTGGGTGACGCGCTGAAGGCGTTCGATGCGGACGATGGTATCGGCGCGATCGTCGTGACCGGGAGCGAGAAGGCGTTCGCGGCCGGCGCAGACATCGGCATGATGGCGACCTACTCCTATATGGATGCCTACCGGGGCGACTACATCACGCGCAACTGGGAGACGGTCCGCGAAATTCGCAAGCCGATCATTGCGGCGGTTTCTGGCTTTGCGCTGGGTGGCGGCTGCGAGCTGGCCATGATGTGCGACATCATCTTCGCGGCGGACACGGCCAAGTTCGGCCAGCCGGAAATCAAGCTGGGCGTCATGCCGGGTGCGGGCGGCACGCAGCGCCTGCCGCGCGCGGTGTCTAAGGCGAAGGCGATGGACATGTGCCTGACCGCTCGTTTCATGGATGCTGCCGAAGCGGAGCGCGCGGGGCTCGTGTCGCGCGTATTGCCGGCCGACACGCTGCTTTATGAGGCGCTTGCCGCCGCAGCGACGATCGCCGAGTTTTCGCTGCCGGCGGTCATGATGGTCAAGGAGTCGGTGAACCGTGCGTACGAGACGACGCTGGCCGAAGGCGTCCACTTCGAGCGTCGGCTGTTTCATTCGCTGTTCGCGACCGAAGACCAGAAGGAAGGGATGGCGGCATTCGTCGAGAAACGGAAGCCGGTGTTCAAGCACCGCTGATCGGGCTACTTGGGTAGTTGGCCGGTGACTGGTGGGTATCGGTTGTCGGCGTGATTGCCAAGCCCGCCGAGCCCCCGTGCGCGTCAGCGCACGGGGGCTTTTTCAAACTTTTTTCACAAAGGGGCTTGCGTAGTTGGGGCCGGGTGCTTAGAATCACGCCTCTTTCGCGCTAACGGAAACGCAGCGCGGAAGAGGGAAGCAGGGTTGGCGGTGTGCAGCAGTCTGGAGCGCGCAGCTGACTTGGAA
>NZ_JAAGPE010000122.1:0-27280 GCF_017104605.1 Burkholderia sp. Ac-20384
CCAGCGCCCAGGCCGCCGAGGCCGCATGAACGCCCCTGCCCGCCCCGTCGTCGCGGCCCGACCGCGCTATGCACTGGTCGCCATCGCGTGCCTCGTCGCGCTGATCGCGCTGTCGCTCGCGTGGGAGCTGTGGCTCGCACCGCTGCGCCCGGGCGGCTCCGCGCTGATGCTCAAGGCCATCCCGCTTGCGCTCGCGCTGCCCGGCGTCTGGCGGCGTAACATCTATACGATGCAGTGGGCGAGCATGCTGATACTCGTCTATTTCGCCGAAGGCGTCGTGCGCGGCATGTCCGATCGCGGGCTGTCCGCGACGCTCGGCTGGTGCGAGACCGCGCTTGCCGTCGTCTTCTTCGTGGCGGCGCTGGCGTACGTCGCGCCGTTCAAGCGCGCGGCGAAAAAGTCGCGCGCCGCGTCCTGACCCTTACGCGACAAGGTGATGATGTCCTCCGAAGCTTTCGTTTCCGCGTGCCGCGACGCGATCGGCGCCGACCATGTGCTGACCGACCCGCACGATACCGAGCCGTTCCTGACCGACTGGCGACGCCGCTACAAGGGTGCCGCGTGCGCGGTGCTGAAGCCCGCGAACACGGCCGAAGTCGCCGCGCTCGTCAAGCTGGCCAACGCACACGGCATCGCGCTCGTGCCGCAAGGCGGCAACACGGGCCTGGCCGGCGGCGCCACGCCCGACGCGAGCGGCAGCCAGGCCGTGCTGAGCGTCGCGCGCCTGAACCGCGTGCGCGCGCTCGATCCGCACAACAACACGATCACCGTCGAAGCCGGCGTGATCCTCGCCGACGTGCAGGCGCGCGCCCGCGAAGGCGGCCGGCTGTTCGCGCTGAGCCTCGCGGCGGAAGGCAGCTGCACGATCGGCGGCAACCTGTCGACCAATGCGGGCGGCACCGCGGTGCTGCGCTACGGCAACGCGCGCGAGCTGTGTCTCGGGCTCGAGGTCGTGACGCCGCAGGGTGAAATCTGGGACGGCCTGCGCGGACTGCGCAAGGACAACACGGGCTACGACCTGCGCGACCTGTTCATCGGCGCGGAAGGCACGCTCGGGATCATCACGGCGGCCGTGATGAAGCTGCATCCGCTGCCGGCCGCGCAGGTCACTGCGCTCGCCGCGCTCGAATCCCCGCACGCGGCGCTCGATTTCCTCGCGCTCGCGCAGCGCGCGGCCGGGCCGCTGCTGACCGGCTTCGAGCTGATGTCGGACTTCTGCATGCAGCTCGTCGGCAAGCACTACCCGCAACTGCGCTACCCGTTCGCGCAGACGCATGCGCAGACGGTGCTGCTCGAACTGTCCGACAACGAAAGCGAAGCGCATGCGCGCGCGCTGTTCGAGAAACTGATGGAAGAAGCGTTCGAGGCCGGGCTCGTGGTCGACGCGGTGGTCGCGGAGAATCTCGCGCAGTCGCGCGCGTTCTGGGACCTGCGTGAACACATCCCGCTCGCGCAGGCCGACGAGGGGCTCAACATCAAGCACGACATCGCGGTGCCGATTTCGTCGATCGCGCGCTTCATCGACGAGACCGACGCGGCGATCCAGCAAGCTGCGCCGGGCGCGCGGATGGTCACGTTCGGCCACCTCGGCGACGGCAATCTCCACTACAACGTGCAGATGCCCGAAGGCGGCGATGCGAAGGCGTTCCTCGCGGCGTTCCAGGCGCCGATCAACCGGATCGTCTACGACAACGTGCACCGCCACCACGGCACGATCAGCGCGGAGCACGGCATCGGCCAGTTGAAGATCGACGACGCGCAGCGTTACAAGTCGCCGGTCGAAACGACGCTGATGCGCACGCTGAAGACCGCGCTCGACCCGCGCGGCCTGATGAATCCCGGCAAGGTCCTGCGCTGAAGCCACCCATTCCGGAGCCACGCCCGTGAAAGTCCGTGTCCTGTCCGACCTGCATCTCGAAAGCAACCTGCCCGACGCGATCCCGCATGCGGACGCGGATCTCGTCGTGCTGGCCGGCGACATCCACAATCACGCGGAAGGCCTGCGCTGGGCCGCCGAGACGTTCGATTCCGCGGTGCCGGTGATCTACGTGCCAGGCAACCACGAGTACTACGACGGGGAATTCGGCGCGCTGGAGACGGCGATGCGCGATGCGGCGCAGGCGCTCGACAACGTGCATTACCTGAACAACGACGTCTACGTCGATCCCGCGCAGCGCTTTCGCGTGCTAGGCACGACGCTCTGGGCCGATTTTTCGCTGTTCGGCGCCGACGAAGCCAGCCTCGCCAGCTCGACCGAGGCCGGGCTGCGCGTGATGCTCGATTTCAAGGG
This sequence comes from Burkholderia sp. Ac-20384, assembly GCF_017104605.1. Taxonomy (NCBI): domain Bacteria; kingdom Pseudomonadati; phylum Pseudomonadota; class Betaproteobacteria; order Burkholderiales; family Burkholderiaceae; genus Burkholderia; species Burkholderia sp. Ac-20384. The sequence continues at coordinate 2,291 of NZ_JAAGPE010000122.1, forward strand.
ATTGATCCAGGTGACCTGGCCGCATGACGCGGCGCTGCATGCGGCGCCGGGCACGCCGGAACGGGATTTCTCGCCGGCCGACGCGATCGCGCTGCATCGACGCAGCCGCGCGTGGCTCGAAGCGCAACTCGCGACGCCGTTCGCGGGCCAAACGATCGTCGTTACCCACCATGCGCCGCACCGGCGTTCGCTGGCGGAGCGCTATGCGGAAGATCTTGCGTCGGCGGGATTCGTGACGGACATGGCGGAACTCGTGCAGCCGCCGGTCAATCTGTGGCTCCACGGCCACACGCATACGTCATTCGACTATGTGGCAGACGGCGGCACACGCGTGGTGTGCAACCCGCGCGGCTACATCCACCGGCGCACCGGCGAACTGGAAAATACCGCGTTCGCGTGGGACAAGGTCGTCGAGCTCGGCTGATCGCCGGCCCGTGCGGCCGCGTTGCGCGGCCTTTTTCGACCCGGAGTGTGACCGCGGGATCAGCGGCCGGGGCGGCGTTGCTCGCGCACCCGCACCGGCACCGGCTTCATCTGCGCCTTCGCCTTCATCGCGCGCAGCAGGTCGCGGGTCGCCGCGGCGGCCGCGGCCGCGCCCAGCAGGACTCCAAGGCCGATCATCAGGTGCGTATCCATTGCTACTCCGGGGTTGCGTATCTCGTTAATTCCCACAGTATCAAACTGTCTGACACGCGTTCGTAAAAAAATGTTGCGTGAAGGACAAATCTCGTCAGATTGCGGTCAACCGCGCTGTCATGTCGCACGCGTGTACTGCTCGAGCGCGGCTTCGTCGGCGGCGAGCGTGGCCGGCAGTTCGTCGCGCAGGAAATCGACCCAGGTGCGAATTTTCGCGTCGAGGTACTGGCGCGACGGATACAGCGCGTAGATGTTCATCACGTGCGACCGGTATTCGGGCATCACGCGCACGATGTGCCCGCTGCGCAACCAGCCGATCGCCGAATAAAGCGGCAGACCGCCGATCCCCATCCCTTCCCGCACCGCGACAGCAAGCGCCTCGGCGACGTTCACGCGAAACGGTGGCGCCGTGATCGGGACGACTTCGTCGCCGTTCGGCCCCGCCAGCGCCCATTCGTCGAACTGGAAGCCCGGCGCGACCATCCCGAGGCATACGTGTTGCGCGAGATCCGCCGGCCGCTGCGGCACGCCGTGCGCCTCGACATAGTTGCGCGACGCGCACACCACGCTGTAGCTCTCGCCGAGCCGCTGCGACACGAGCCCCGAATCGGGCAGATCGCGGCCGACGACGATCGCGACGTCATACCCCTCGTCGAGCAGGTCGGGCATCCGCTGCGCGAGGGTCAGCTCGACATGCACGTCCGGGTAGCGCTCGCGATAGCGCGCGATGGCCGGCACCAGGTAGTGCTGGCCGAGGCTCGTGAAGCAATGCACCTTCAGCTTGCCCGACGGGCGCGCATGCGCGTCGCCCGCCTCGGCTTCGGCCTGGTCGACATACGCGAGGATCTGCTCGCAGCGCTGCAGGTAGCGCTCGCCGGCTTCGGTCAGCGCGATCCGGCGCGTCGTGCGGTTCAGGAGGCGCGTGCGCAGGTGCGCCTCGAGATCCGAGACCGCGCGCGACGCGTAGGCGGTAGTCGAATTCATCTGCTGGGCCGCCGCGGTAAAGCTTCCCGCGTCGACCACGCGGACGAATACCCGCATGTTTTGTAACGTATCCATCCCATTACCCGTTTGAATCCGGACGGATTGTTGCACAGAGGCGAACAAGTATTGTCTCAGGATTCGTAAAAATGACTTGCACCCTTGTCCATTTATTCAGGAATCGCTGAAAAATATAATCGCATCCGACTCATCTATATCCGAAAGGGAGAAAATCGTGCAGTCTCCGGCAAAAAAAGGGACGCTCGCACTGGCGGTTCTTGCAGTCTCATTAATAATGGCCGGATGCGCGAGCATGGGCGACAACAAGCCGCAGTCGGCTCGCATCGAAACGAATGCGCTCGATGCCGGCGCCGCGATCCGTGCGGCCGACCGTGACGCGGGCTGGCCCGCAGCCGACTGGTGGCGCGCCTACCGCGATCCGCAACTCGACGCCTGGATCGCCAACGCCCAGGCCGGCAACCCGACGCTCGCGGCCGCCGAGGCCCGGGTGCGCGAAGCGCAGGCAATGGCGCGCGTGGCCCGCTCGGCCGAGCTGCCGCAAATCAACGGCAACCTGTCGCTGATGCGCGAGCACTGGCCGGACAACGTGTATTACGGCCCTGGCCCGCTCGCGAACGCCGATACCTGGAACAACACCGGCACGCTCGGCCTGTCGTACCACCTCGACCTGTGGGGCAAGGACAAGAACGCGACCGAGCGCGCGCTCGATACCGCGCATGCGACCGCCGCCGACGCGCGTGCGGCCAAGCTCGAGCTCGAAGTCAACGTCGTGCGCGCATACGTCCAGATGTCGATGAACTATGCGTTGCTCGACCTCGCGCACGAAACGTTCGAACGCCAGCGCTCGCTGGCCGATCTCGCGCACAAGCGGCTGCAGGCCGGCCTCGGCACGCAGCTCGAAGTGAGCCAGGCGGAATCGACGCTGCCCGACTATGAGCGCCAGATCGACAGCTATGAGGAAGCGATCCAGCTCGCACGGCACCAGCTCGCCGCGCTGGCCGGCAAGGGCCCGGGTGCGGGCGACGCGATCAAGCGGCCGCAGCTGTCGCTCGATGCACCGGCCGGCCTGCCGTCGGCGATACCGGCCGACCTGCTCGGCCGCCGCCCCGACGTCGTCGCGGCGCGCTGGACGGTCGACGCGCAGGCGCGCGGCATCGATGTCGCAAAGGCGTCGTTCTACCCGAACATCGACCTGCTCGCGACGGTCGGCGGCTTCGGCGTGACCGCGCCGTTCACCGACTTCCTGCGCGCGATGAACGGCGGCTGGACCGCCGGCCCCGCGCTGTCGCTGCCGATCTTCGAAGGCGGCCGGCTGCGCGCGCAACTCGGCGCGGCGAATGCCGGCTACGACCAGGCGGTCGAGCGCTACAACCAGACGATCGTCGGCGCGCTCAAGGACATCGCCGACCAGGTCGTGCGGATCCGTTCGCTCGATACGCAGAAGAAGGACGCCGCACGCTCGGTGGCCGCCAACGACCGCAGCTACCAGCTGTCGCGCGAAGGCTTCCGCCGCGGGCTGACCGACTACGTGAACGTGCTGGTTGCGCAGCAGCAGTTGCTGCGCGCGCAGGAGACGGCCGCCCGCATCGATGCGGAACGCCTCGCCGTGCACGCGCAGTTGATGGCTGCGCTCGGCGGTGGTGTCGAGACCGGGACCGACGTGCCTCATGACGAATCCGTCGCAGGCGCAGCCGCGCCTGCCGCCGCGTCGGGTGCGAAGCCCGTGGCAGCAGTCGCCCGGCCCGCGCAGGTGGCCGCCGCCGGTGCGTCCGGCGTGCCGGCGGCACGGTAACGCGGAGCGACGCCATGTCAGCCTCCTCCCCCGCTTCCACGCCCGCTGGCGGCCCGTTCGCGGCCTGGACCGCCGCGTTCGGCGACTGGGCCCGCACCGACGGCGCCGCGTGGCTCTACCTGTTCAAGGCGCTGCTCGCGACCTTCATCGCGCTCGGCGTGTCGATGCGGCTCGACCTGCCGGCACCGAAGACGGCGATGACGACCGTCTTCATCGTGATGCAGCCGCAAAGCGGCGCCGTGCTCGCGAAGAGCTTCTACCGGGTCGCCGGCACGATCTTCGGGCTCATCGCGACGCTCACGTTCGTCGGGCTGTTCCCGCAGCAGCCGCAGCTGTTCCTGCTGGCGATCGCCATATGGATCGCGCTGTGCACCGCCGGCGCGGCACGCAACCGCAACTTCCGCAGCTACGGCTTCCTGCTGGCCGGCTATACGACCGCGCTGATCGGCCTGCCCGCGTCGCAACACCCGGACGGTGCATTCATGAGCGCGATGACACGCGTGTCCGAAGTCATCATCGGGATCGTGTCGGCCGGCGTCGTCAGCGCGCTCGTGTTTCCGCAGTACACGGGTGAGCAGATGCGCACGACGGTGCGCAAGCGCTTCGGCAGCTTCGTCGACTACGTCGCGTCGGCGCTGTCGGGCCAGCTCGACCGCGCGCACATCGAGACCATCCACACGCGCTTCGTCGCCGATGTGGTCGGCTTCGAGGCCGCGCGCAGCATGGCCGTGTTCGAAAATCCGGACACGCGCATGCGCAGCGGCCGCCTCGCGCGGCTGAACAGCGAATTCATGAGCGCGTCGAGCCGCTTTCACGCGCTGCATCAGTTGATGAACCGGCTGCACGCGGCCGGTGCGCAGGCCGCGATCGATGCGATCGAACCGTATTTCCGCGAAATCGCGCCGCTGCTCACGCGCCATGGCGAACCCGTGCGCACGTCGATCGACGCCGCGCACTCGGCCGAGCAACTGCTCGCGTGGCGCGACGCGCTGCCGCGCCGCATCCGCGCGACGCGTGCGGAACTCGAAACGCAGCCCGACTTCCCGCTGCTCGACTTCGACACGGCCGCCGAGCTGCTGTACCGCTTCATCACCGACCTGCAGGAATACGCGGCGACCTATGCGTCGCTCGCGACCGCGACGCACGAGCGCGAACGCTGGATCGAGCGCTACGAGCCGCGCACCAACCGGACGGCCGCCACGATCGCGGGGATCCGCACCGCGACGGTGATCCTCGCGCTGGGCTGGTTCTGGATCGAGACGGCGTGGCCGAGCGGCGTGATGCTGGTGCTGAACGCCGCGGCGACCTGCGCGCTCGCGTCGTCGGCACCACGCCCGACCGCGATGGCCGCACAGATGGGGATGGGCACGGCGCTGGCCGTTTGCACCGGCTTCCTGCTGATGTTCGGCATCTACCCGCGGATCGACGGATTCTGGCTGCTGTGCGCCGCGCTCGCGCCGTTGCTCGCAATCGGCATCTACATGACGCTGAAGCCGAAACTCGCGGGCTACGGGATGGGCTACCTGATCTTCTTCTGCTTCCTCGCCGGCCCCGACAGCATCACGCACTACGATCCGATGAGCTTCATGAACGACGCGCTCGCGCTGCTGCTGTCGATGCTGGTATCGGCGATCGCGTTCGCCGTACTGTTCCCGCCAACCGCGCCGTGGCTCAAGAAGCGGCTGTTCGCCGACCTGCGCCATCAGGCCGTCGCGGCCTGCCATGCGCGGCTCGCCGGCTTGCGCACGCGCTTCGAGAGCGGCGCGCGCGACCTGATGTACCAGGCGCACACGCTGTCGGCCGACCAGCCCGACGTGCAGCGCGACGCGCTGCGCTGGATGTTCGCGGTGCTCGAAACCGGCAACGCGGCCATCGACCTGCGTCACGAGCTGGCAACGCTGCCGTCCGACCCGCGCTATGCGCCGACGACGCCGTGGCGACGCGCGATCGAGACGATGCGCGCCGCGCTGTCGTCGCTGTTCACGCGGCCGGACACCGAACGCTTCGATGCCACGCTCGCCGCGGTCAACGACGCGATCGACGCGACCCGGCAGACGCTCGACGCGTTCACGCCGACGCGCGAGGAACGCCACCGGCTGCAGCGCATCCTGAGCCACCTGCATTTCGTGCGCACGGCGCTGCTCGATCCCGAATCGCCGCTCGCCGCGCTCAACCGCAACCGCCCCGTGCGTCCCCAACCAGGAGCCTCGTCATGATGCCGCGTGAAATCGCCATTCTCGATGCCTACATGCCCACGGTGGTGCTGATGTTCGTCCTGGGCGCGCTCGCGACCTGGGCCGTCGACCGCCTGCTCGCCTACACGGGCCTCTACCGTCTCGTCTGGCACCCGTCGTTGTTCCGGGCCTGCCTTCTCGTCTGCATTTGCGGCGGACTGAGTCTTGCCGTTTACCGTTGATTCCGAACCATCATGATTCTCAGAAAACTCTTCGGCTTCGTCGCGACCGCCGTCATTCTTCTCGTCGCGATCCTGATCGGGCGCTCGCTGTGGGTGCACTACATGGATGATCCGTGGACGCGCGACGGGCGCGTGCGCGCCGAGATCGTCAACGTCGCGCCGGACGTGTCGGGCGCGATCGTCGAGCTGCCCGTGCATGACAACCAGCTCGTCAAGAAAGGCGACCTGATCATGCAGATCGATCCGTCGCACTACCAGATCGCAGTCGAGCAGGCGCAGGCGGCCGTCGCCGCCCGCCGCGCGGAACTGCAGATGCGCCGCGACGACGCGGCCCGCCGCGCGGATCTCGATGCGCTCGTCGTGTCGAAGGAAAACCGCGAGAACGCCGCGCATAGCGCGTCGAGCGCCGATGCGCAGTACCAGCAGGCGATCGCCGCGCTCGATGCCGCGAAGCTCAACCTCGAGCGCACGCGCGTCGTCGCGCCGGTCGACGGCTACATCACGAACCTGCAGACGTTCAAGGGCAACTATGCGGTGGCCGGCCAGGCGAAGCTCGCAATCGTCGACAGCCATTCGTTCTGGGTCTACGGCTACTTCGAGGAAACCAAGCTGCCGCGCGTGAAGATCGGCGCGCCGGCCGAGATGCGGCTGATGAGCGGTGGCGTGATGAAGGGCCACGTCGAAAGCATCTCGCGCGGCATCTACGATCGCGACAACCCGCAGAGCCGCGACCTCGTCGCGGACGTGAACCCGACGTTCAACTGGGTGCGCCTCGCGCAGCGCGTGCCGGTGCGCATCAAGATCGACGACGTGCCGGCCGACGTGGTGCTGTCGGCAGGCACGACCTGCACGGTCATCATCGATCCGGACAAGCAGAAGAAGTCGTAAGCGCGGGACGGCCGGGCGGCCCCCCGCCCGGCTGCATCATTCCCAGAAGAACCGGTAAGGCAGGAACGGCGACGGGCCGAGCCCCGATTCGCCCAGCATGTTGCGCAACCGCATCGCGAAGCCGAAGGCGCCGATCACGACGAGTGCGGCGATCGCATACCGGCGCCGCACGTTCGGCACGCGTTGCAGCGGCACGAACTGGCAGCTCATCGCGAACAGCACGAGCCACTGGAAGCGCAGCCCCGCATAGCTGACGCGCGCGAGCGCGAAACTAGCGATCTCGCAGGCGAACAGGAACACGAGCGTGCGCGGCATGCGGGCAAGCAGCGCCCAGCCGGCCGCGAGGGTCAGCAGCGCGAGCGCGAGCGGCGCGCTGCCCGACATCTGCGCCGGCGGCGTGAATGCCGCATAGAGGCCGAATTTCGCCAGCAACGCCTCGTGATGCATCGCGAACAGCACACCGCCGATCGCGACCGCCAGCCCCGCATAGCGCAGCAGGCGCAACCGCCGCACCTGCAGCAGCACGACGAGCAGCACTGCCGACACGTGCACGCTGGCCGCCGCGGCCGTCAACGCGATCGTCGCACCTGGCCGCCTGCGCGCCCACGCGTCCGACGCGATCTTGGCCGCGCAGAACGCGAGACCATAGCGCAGCCCGCTCATCGCCATATCGTAGAAAAACAGCGGAAAGATCAGCGTGGCAAACACGCACGCGTCCTCGGCCGTCCGCCCGAACGCGACGACACATGCGATGACGATCAGCAGCGACAGGATCGCCGTCACGATGCGCGGGTCGTGCCCGACCCATTCGAGCGCGCGCACGAGCCACACGAAGCCGGGCTCGAGCGTGCGCGGCACGACCTTCAGGTTGCCGCTCCAGATGCCGGCGATGATGTCCTGGTAAATCGCCGTGTCGGTGCCCGTCCTGCCGCGCAGCACGGCGAACGTGGCGGCCGGTGCGATACCCGCCGCGAGCCAGCGCCACGCAGGCATGCGTGACCGCAAGCCAATCGCGGCGGAAACGAGCATGCACAGGTATCCGCTCAGGTAAATCGTCGCTGTCATTGTTATGAATGACCCGCTCGGCGCGAGGTCGCACCGGTGTCGATGCGCGCGCCGCGGGTTCTGCCCCCAACTGTGTGGAAGCGCATTGTAGGGGATTGCGCGCCGCGTGACTGCCGGTTTTGTCACCGAACAACAGGCGTGCGGCGCAATGCGCGCGTCGCGGGTGGCCGGCCCGCGACCGCGTGTCGCTCAGGCCGCGATGCGAAAGCGCCCGACCAGCGACTTCAACGCCTGCGCCTGCTCGTCGAGCGCGTTCGCCGCGGCAGCCGCCTGCTCGACGAGTGCCGCGTTCTGCTGGGTGCCGGCGTCCATCTGCGTGACCGCGCGGCCGATCTCGTCGATCCCGGCGCTCTGCTCGTCCGACGCAGCAGAAATTTCACCGATGATGTCGGTCACGCGCTTGACCGCGCGCACGACGTCACCCATCGTGCGGCCCGCATCGTGCGCGAGCGCCGCGCCGTTCGCGACACGCTCGACCGATGCGCCGATCAGTGCGCGGATCTCCTTCGCCGCGGTCGCCGCGCGCTGCGCGAGCAGGCGAACCTCGCCCGCCACCACCGAGAAGCCGCGCCCCTGTTCGCCGGCGCGTGCGGCCTCGACCGCCGCGTTCAACGCGAGAATGTTGGTCTGGAACGCGATCCCCTCGATCGTGCCGATGATGTCGCGGATGTTCTTCGCGCTGTCGTCGATCTCGCTCATCGTCGCCACCACACGCCCGACGACGTCCCCACCCGTCTCCGCAACAGCCGACGCATTGGCCGCGAGCGCGCTCGCCTGCCGCGCATTCTCGGCGTTCTGCCGTACGGTCGACGTGAGCTGCTCCATGCTCGCCGCGGTGCGTTCGAGCGCGACGGCCTGCTGCTCGGTGCGCTTCGACAGATCGAGATTGCCGGTGGAGATCTCGCCCGATGCGGCCGCGATCGCCTCGGCGCTGACGGCGATCTCGCCGACGGTCGCCGCAAGCCCCGTCTGCATCTCGGCCAGTGCACGCACCATGCTGTCGCGGTCGTGCCGGCCCAGCTTGATCGGTCGCGTCAGGTCGCCGCGCGCGATGTCCGCGGCGATCGCCTTCGCGTGCGCGGGCTCGCCGCCGAGCTGCGACGCGAGACGGCGCACGACGCGCTCGGCGATCACGATCGCGAGCACGATCAGCGCAACCGTCATCGCCGCGATCATCGCGAACGACGACGAGAAAATGGTGGCGGACGCATCGAGCGTGGCCTTCGACTTCGCACCGCGCGTCTTCACGAGTTCGGCGACGAGTTTCTCGAGCTTGCCAGTTTCGACCAGCAACGATACGTCCTGCGTGCCGACCTGCCAGTTCATCTGCGACAGGTCGAGCGGCTGTGCGCGCACGAGTTCGACGAAATCGCGCAGATGCGCGCTCCATGTGCCGACCGCCGTCGAGAATGCGCGCAGCCGCGCCGAATCGTCGGCATCGGCCGGATCTGCGTAGCGCTGCAGCGTGCCGAGCGCCTGGCCGATCGACGCGAGCCCCGCGCCCACCTCGGTGCCCAGTTCGTCGCGCTCCTTCGCGGTGGTCGCAGTCAGCAGCATCTTCTGGGCACGGCTCGCGCGCAGTACTTCGGCCCGAACCTCCTCGGCCGCGCGGCTCGCGACGTGGCCCTGCTCGTAGACCGACGCGATCGACGCATTCAGCCGGCTGATCTGCCAGAGCGAAAACATGCCGATCGCCAGCGTACCGGCGAGCAGGATCGCGAATGCGGCGCGCAACGCCGCCTTGACGGTCCACGGCCGGCGCTCGCGACGCACCGCCCGCAGGCGCCGGGCGGCGCGACCGGCGGCAACATCGGGTGCGGCGGGTGCCGCGCCTGGCTGTGGATGCAAAGATGCTGCTTTCATCGAACTATCCCCGTATTGATCACGCGGCCGGAAAGGTCGGTCCCGGCGTTCCCGCGATGGCTGGCCATGCCGCGCGTCCTGCGCCCGCACCGGCGGATAGCCGATGCCGGGCGCGGCGCGCCTGTTGTCATTGGGTCGTTCTACGGCCGCCACCGCCGTTTCTTGAGTCCGGGAAACCACGCACCGGCCCCGGTCGCGCGCCCGCTGACGGGCAGGCGCGCCGCCAGCGTTATACCCGGTCAAAAAAACGGGCACCGGACGATCCGTCAGATGAATGTCCGATTCACGATAAAACTTGTCCGGACATTCTCGATACGCCACATTACACTTCTTTGACGCAGCAACGATTCAAGACGCGCCACTCCCCAGCAGCGCGCGCCCGCCACCTCAACTCGTTCAGCTCTCACATGGAAACCAGCCTCGACACCGGCTCCGCCGGCGCAGCCGCCACCCAGCCGTCCGCGCCCCCCGTCGCCCGCACCGTGTACCCGGTGCTCGGCGCGATCAGCTTCTCGCACATGCTCAACGACATGATCCAGTCGTTGATCCTCGCGATCTATCCGATGCTCAAGAGCCAGTTCGCGCTGTCGTTCGCGCAGATCGGCCTGATCACGCTCACCTACCAGATCACCGCATCGCTGCTGCAGCCGCTCATCGGCCTCTATACCGACAAGCGTCCGAAACCGTATTCGCTGCCGGTCGGCATGGGCTTCACGCTCGCGGGGCTGCTGCTGATGTCGGTCGCGCCGAGTTTCCCGATGCTGCTGGTGGCCGCCGCGCTCGTCGGCTGCGGCTCGTCGGTGTTCCATCCCGAATCGTCGCGCGTCGCACGGATGGCGTCGGGCGGCCAGCACGGGCTCGCGCAGTCGGTGTTCCAGGTTGGCGGCAATGCGGGTTCAGCACTCGGGCCGCTGCTTGCCGCACTCGTGATCATTCCGCATGGCCAGCACAGCATTGCGTGGTTCTCGGCGGCCGCGCTCGTCGCGATGATCGTGCTCACGCAGATCGGCCACTGGTACAAGAAGCATCCGTCGATGAAGAAGAAGGCCGCGGCGGCCGGCCACCCGACGCTGTCGCGCGGCCGCGTGATGGGCGCGATCGGCGTGCTGGTGCTGCTCGTGTTCTCGAAGTACTTCTACCTCGCGAGCATCAACAGTTATTTCACCTTCTACCTGATCGACAAGTTCCACCTGTCGGTGCAGGCCGCGCAGATCCACCTGTTCGTGTTCCTCGCGGCCGTGGCGGCCGGCACGCTGATCGGCGGCCCGGTGGGCGACCGGATCGGCCGCAAATACGTGATCTGGGTATCGATCCTCGGTGTCGCGCCGTTCACGCTGCTGCTGCCGTACGCGAACCTGTTCTGGACCAGCGTGCTGACCGTGATCATCGGCATCGTGCTCGCGTCGGCATTCGCCGCGATCCTGGTCTACGCGACGGAGCTGATGCCCGGCAAGGTCGGGATGGTCGCGGGCCTGTTCTTCGGCTTCGCGTTCGGCCTCGGCGGAGTCGGCGCGGCCGTGCTCGGCCAGCTCGCCGACGCGACGAGCATCACGTTCGTCTACAAGGTGTGCTCGTTCCTGCCGCTGATCGGCGTGCTGACGGTGTTCCTGCCGAACCTCGAAAGCAGCCGGCGCAAGAAAGCGTGACGAGCCGGCCGCGGCGTGCGCGCCGCGGCCGGTCGAACGGCTTGAATGAAGGGATGAAGAAAACGACGGCGGCTTCAGGCCGCCGTCGTTGCATGCAGCGCCAGGAAACGCTTGAGGATGCCGGACGAATAGCTGCTCGCGATCGCCGACAGGAAGTGCGAGAACGACTGCGTCGCGTGATCGTCGGCCGTATCGGAAATCGTGCGCACGAGTGCGAACGGCACGTCGTGCTCCGCGCACACCTGCGCGATCGCGGCCCCTTCCATCTCGACCGCGAGCGCATCCGGCAGCGCATCACGCAACGCGACGACCTCGCGTTCGCTCGACACGAAGCGGTCGCCGCTGATGATGAGCCCCGCATGCAGCGTTGCGCCGGCCAGGCCGAAGCGCTCGGCGAACTGCGCCCCCTCTTCCGCGACGAATTCCGTACACGCGGCCCGCAAGCGGGCCGTCAGCGCCGCGTCGGTCGCGAAGCGCGTGATGCCGAGCAGCGGCACCTCGTAGCGCGGAAAGAGCGGCGACGCATCGAGGTCGTGCTGCAGCAGCGTATCGGCCACGACGACATCGCCGACGCGCACCGAGCGCGACACGCCGCCCGCGACGCCGGTAAACACGACGCCCGCCACGCCGAACACGTGGATCAGCGCGCTGACCGTCGCGGCGGCCGCGACCTTGCCGACCCGGGCGAGCGTCACGACACAGGCTGCACCGTGCACGGTGCCGACGTGATAATCGCGGCGGCCGAACGTGATCGTCCTCATCGCGCCGTCGGCGCGCATCGTGGCGATCAGGTCGCCGAGTTCCTCGGGCAGCGCAGCCAGAATGCCGAGCGGACGCGTCGAAACCGTACCCATCATGTCGATGCTCATCATTCCACCGCCTGCAGTTTCGCGACCGCCAGCGCGAGCCACTTCTCGCCGTGCCGCTTGAATTTCACCTGCGCCTTCGCATCGGTGCCGTTGCCTTCGAGCGCGGTGACCGTGCCTTCGCCGAACTTGGTGTGGAACACCTGCTGGCCGACCCGGAAACCGGCATCGGCCGCGCGCTGCTTGTTCGCGAACGCGGGCAACGGCGCGGATACGGCCGGATCGACGATCTGCTCGCGACTGCCGCCACCCGGCCGCGCGAACCAGTCGCGCCCGTACCCGGCGTTGTCCGACCGACCGCCCCAGCGCGAACCGGCCTCGACCTTCGGCGTCAGCCACTTGAGCACGTGCTCGGGCAGTTCGTCGAAGAAACGCGAGCGCACGTTGTAGCGCGTCTGGCCGTGCAGCATCCGGCTCTGCGCGAACGACAGGTAGAGCCGCTCCTTCGCGCGCGTGATCGCGACGTACATCAGCCGGCGCTCTTCCTCGAGGCCGTCCGATTCGAGCACGCTGTTCTCGTGCGGGAACAGCCCTTCCTCGAGGCCCGTGATGAACACGGCCGAGAATTCGAGCCCCTTCGCCGCGTGCACCGTCATCAGCTGCACGGCGTCCTGCCCGGCTTGCGCCTGGTTGTCGCCTGCCTCCAGCGACGCATGCGACAGGAAGCCGGCGAGTGGCGTCATCGTGTCGGGGTTCTGTGCCGGGTCGGCGGGCGACACCGGATCGAGCACGTCGACCGCCGGATCGTCCGTCGCGGTGCCGAGCTCGGGCGCCGCGATCGCGCCTGCGCGCAGCGGGATCGAACGGGCCGGCGTGTCGAGCCCGTAGCCTTCCTCGGCGATGAACGCGGTGGCCGCGTTGACCAGTTCCTGCAAGTTCTCGAGACGGTCCTGGCCTTCGCGCTCGCCCTGGTAGAAATCGGCGAGACCGCTGGCGCGCACGATGTGCTCGACGGTGTCGGGCAGGTTCATGTGCTGGGTATCCGCGCGCATCTTCGCGACCAGGTTCGCGAACCCGCCGAGGCTCGTGCCGGCCTTGCCGGTCACGTACGGAATCGCGGCGGCCATCGAGCAGCCGTACAGGCGCGCGGCGTCGGCCAGCTGCTCGATCGAGCGCGCGCCGATGCCGCGGGTCGGGAAGTTCACGACGCGCACGAACGCGGTGTCGTCATTCGGGTTGTCGATCAGGCGCAGGTACGCGAGCGCGTGCTTCACTTCCTGACGCTCGAAGAAGCGCAGGCCGCCATACACGCGGTACGGGATGCCCGACGACATCAGCGTGTGCTCGATCGAGCGCGACTGCGCGTTGCTGCGGTACAGGACAGCCACTTCGCTACGCGCCATCCCGGTGTTGATCAGCGAGCGGATCTCCTCGACGATCCAGCCGGCTTCCTGCGAATCGGTGCTCGCCTCGTACACGCGCACGGGCTCGCCGTGGCCGGCGTCGGTACGCAGGTTCTTGCCGAGACGGTGCGCGTTGTTCGAGATCAGCTGGTTCGCCGCGTCGAGAATGTTGCCGTGCGACCGGTAGTTCTGCTCGAGCTTGATCAGGTTGCGCACGCGGAATTCGTCTTCGAAGTCGCGCATGTTGCCAACGTTCGCACCGCGGAACGCGTAGATCGACTGGTCGTCGTCGCCGACCGCGAAGATCGCGTTCTCGCCGCCCGCGAGCATCTTGAGCCACGCATACTGCAGCTTGTTGGTGTCCTGGAACTCGTCGACGAGGATGTGCCGGAAGCGCGCCTGGTAGTGCGCGCGCAGCGGTGCGTTGTACGCGAGCAGTTCGTAGCAGCGCAGCAGCAGCTCGGGGAAATCGACGACGCCCTCGCGCTGGCATTGCTGGTCGTACGCCTGGTACAGCTCGACGAACTTGCGGTTGAAGTTGTCGGTCGCGTCGACCTTGTCGGGACGCAGCCCCTGCTCCTTCGCGTTGTTGATGAAGTACTGCACGTTCTTCGGCGGGTACTTTTCATCATCGACGTTCGCCGCCTTCATCAGCCGCTTGATCGCGGACAGCTGGTCGGCCGTATCGAGGATCTGGAAGGTCTGCGGCAGGCCGGCGTCACGCCAGTGCGTGCGCAGCATCCGGTTGCACAGGCCGTGGAACGTGCCGATCCACATCCCGCGCGTATCGATCGGCATCATCGCCGACAGGCGCGCCATCATCTCGCGCGCGGCCTTGTTCGTGAAGGTCACGGCGAGCACGGTGGGCGGCGATGCGTAGCCCTGCTGGATCAGCCACGCGATGCGGGTGATCAGCACGCGGGTCTTGCCGCTGCCCGCCCCTGCAAGGATCAGCGCCGGTTCGTTCGGCAACGTGACGGCGGCGAGTTGTTCGGGGTTCAGATTGGCGAGCAGGTCGGGCATGGAGCGGCAGCGAACGGGCGTGAGAAAAACGGACCCGCCATTATAAGTCCGACGGGAAGCTTGCCGTTCGCGATCGTTCGAGCCTGCCGCAACGGCCGCAGAGCACGCCGACACGGGTCACGTAATGTCCGGCAAATATAGGCGCGTCGATATCCACAACTCGCCTTCGATATAGACGCATCTATATAATTGTCAGATTCGGCATCCAATTCACGCATTTTTCGGCAGATTTCCAACATGAGCGACAACACGCTTGCGAAGAGTTTCGAGCCCCACACCATCGAGTCCCAATGGGGGCCGGAGTGGGAAAAGCGCGGCTATGCGGCCCCGGCCTTCGATCCGGCCCGCCCCGATTTCTCGATCCAGTTGCCGCCGCCGAACGTGACGGGCACGCTGCACATGGGCCACGCGTTCAACCAGACGATCATGGACGGCCTCACCCGCTACCACCGGATGCTCGGCGAGAACACGCTGTGGGTGCCCGGCACCGACCACGCGGGGATCGCGACCCAGATCGTCGTCGAGCGCCAGCTCGACGCGCAGGGCGTGTCGCGCCACGACCTCGGCCGCGAGAAGTTCGTCGAGCGCGTGTGGGAATGGAAGGAAAAATCGGGTTCGACGATCACCGGCCAGGTGCGCCGCCTCGGCGCATCGCCCGACTGGTCGCGCGAATACTTCACGATGGACGACAAGATGTCGGCCGCCGTGCGCGACGTGTTCGTCACGCTCTATGAACAGGGCCTGATCTACCGCGGCAAGCGCCTCGTCAACTGGGATCCGGTGCTGCTGACCGCCGTGTCGGACCTCGAAGTCGTGAGCGAAGAGGAAAACGGCCACCTGTGGCACATCCGCTACCCGCTCGTCGACGGCTCGGGCTCGCTGACCGTTGCCACGACGCGCCCGGAAACGATGCTCGGCGACGTCGCGCTGATGGTCCACCCGGAAGACGAGCGCTACGCGCACCTGATCGGCAAGCTCGTCACGCTGCCGCTGACGGGCCGCGAGATCCCGGTGATCGCCGACGACTACGTCGATCGCGAGTTCGGCACGGGCGTCGTGAAGGTCACGCCCGCGCACGACTTCAACGACTACCAGGTCGGCCAGCGCCACAAGATCGCGCCGATCGAGATCCTGACGCTCGACGCGAAGATCAATGACAACGGCCCCGAGCAGTATCGCGGCCTCGACCGCTTCGACGCGCGCAAGGCGATCGTCGCCGACCTCGACGCAGCGGGCTTCCTCGACTCGGTGAAGCCGCACAAGCTGATGGTGCCGCGCGGCGACCGCACGGGCGTCGTGATCGAGCCGATGCTGACCGACCAGTGGTTCGTCGCGATGACGAAGCCGGCGCCGGAAGGCACGTTCAATCCGGGCAAGTCGATCACGGAAACGTCCCTCGACGTCGTGCGCAGCGGCCAGGTCAAGTTCGTCCCGGAAAACTGGACGACCACCTATTACCAGTGGCTCGAGAACATCCAGGACTGGTGCATCTCGCGCCAGCTGTGGTGGGGCCACCAGATTCCCGCATGGTACGGCGAGAACGGCGAGGTGTTCGTCGCGCGCAACGAGGAAGAAGCGCGCACGCAGGCTGCCGCGAAGGGTTACACGGGTGCGCTGAAGCGCGACGAAGACGTGCTCGACACGTGGTTCTCGTCGGCGCTCGTGCCGTTCTCGTCGCTCGGCTGGCCGAACGAAACGCCTGAACTGAAGCACTTCCTGCCGTCGTCGGTGCTCGTCACGGGCTTCGACATCATCTTCTTCTGGGTCGCCCGGATGGTGATGATGACCACGCACTTCACGGGCAAGGTGCCGTTCCACACCGTCTACGTGCACGGCCTCGTGCGCGACGCGGAAGGCCAGAAGATGTCGAAGAGCAAGGGCAACACGCTCGACCCGATCGACATCGTCGACGGCATCGACCTCGACACGCTGGTCGCGAAGCGCACGACGGGCCTGATGAACCCGAAGCAGGCCGCGACGATCGAGAAGAAGACGCGCAAGGAATTCCCGGACGGCATCGCCGCGTTCGGCACCGACGCGCTGCGCTTCACGATGGCGTCGATGGCGACGCTCGGCCGCAACGTGAATTTCGACCTCGCGCGCTGCGAAGGCTATCGCAACTTCTGCAACAAGCTGTGGAACGCCACGCGCTTCGTGCTGATGAACTGCGAAGGTCACGACTGCGGCAGCGACAAGCCGGAAGTCTGCGGCGCGGGCGATTGCGGCCCGGGCGGCTACCTCGACTTCTCGGCGGCCGACCGCTGGATCGTGTCGCTGCTGCAGCGCACGGAGGCCGACATCGCGAAGGGCTTCGCCGATTACCGCTTCGACAACATCGCCAGCAGCATCTACAAGTTCGTGTGGGACGAGTACTGCGACTGGTATCTCGAACTCGCGAAGGTGCAGATCCAGAACGGCACGCCGGAACAGCAGCGCGCGACGCGCCGCACGCTGCTGCGCGTGCTCGAGACGGTGCTGCGCCTCGCGCACCCGATCATCCCGTTCATCACCGAAGCGCTCTGGCAGAAGGTCGCGCCGCTCGCGGGCCGCTATCCGCAGGGCAAGGCCGAGGGCGAAGCGTCGCTGATGACGCAGGCGTACCCGGTCGCGAACCTGCAGAAGATCGACGAGGCATCCGAACAGTGGGCGGCCGACCTGAAATCGATCGTCGACGCGTGCCGCAACCTGCGCGGCGAGATGAACCTGTCGCCGGCCACCAAGGTGCCGCTGCTTGCAGCCGGCGATGCCGAGCGCCTGCGCTCGTTCGCGCCGTACGTTCAGGCCCTCGCGCGCCTGTCGGAGGTGCAGATCCTCGCGGACGAAGCGGCGCTCGACAAGGAAGCGCACGGTGCGCCGATCGCGATCGTCGGGCCGAACAAGCTGGTGCTGAAGGTCGAGATCGACGTCGCGGCCGAACGCGAGCGCCTGTCGAAGGAGATCACGCGCCTGACGAACGAGATCACGAAGTGCAACGCAAAGCTCGGCAACGAGGCATTCGTCGCGAAAGCGCCGCCGGCCGTGGTCGAACAGGAGCAAAAGCGCGTCGCGGAATTCCAGAGCACGCTCGAGAAACTGCGCGCGCAACTCGATCGGTTGCCTGCGTAACAAAGGGTAAGGTCGTTTGCGTTCACTATAATGGGGACGTGAACATAGACCGTCTGACAAGTCGATTACAGGAATAAAGGTTCGATCATGTTGAAAGTTACCAAGGCAGTGTTCCCTGTTGCCGGTCTCGGCACGCGGTTCCTCCCGGCAACGAAAGCGAGCCCGAAGGAAATGCTGCCGGTCGTCGACAAGCCGCTGATCCAGTACGCAGTCGAGGAAGCGATCGCCGCCGGCATCACCGAGATGATCTTCGTCACCGGGCGCAGCAAGCGCGCGATCGAGGATCACTTCGACAAGTCGTATGAAGTCGAGGCCGAACTCGAGGCGCGCGGCAAGGAAAAGCTGCTCGAGCTCGTGCGCAGCATCAAGCCGAGCCATGTCGACTGCTTCTACGTGCGCCAGCCGGAAGCGCTCGGCCTCGGCCATGCGGTGCTGTGCGCGGAAAAGCTCGTCGCCGACAACCCGTTCGCGGTGATCCTCGCCGACGACCTGCTCGACGGCAACCCGCCCGTGATGAAGCAGATGGTCGACGTGTTCGACCACTATCACAGCTCGGTGATCGGCGTCGAAGAGATCCCGCCGTCGGAGACGAAGTCGTACGGGATCGTCGACGGCAAGGAGTGGGAGGAGTCGATCGTCAAGATGTCGGCGATCGTCGAGAAGCCGGCGCCGGAAGTCGCGCCGTCGAACCTCGGCGTGGTCGGCCGCTACATCCTGAAGCCGCGGATCTTCGAGCACCTGCGCGCGCTGAAGCCCGGCGCGGGCGGCGAGCTGCAGCTCACCGACGCGATCCAGGCGCTGCTCGCCGATGAGCAAGTGCTGGCCTACAAGTACCAGGGCACGCGCTACGACTGCGGCAGCAAGCTCGGCTACCTGAAGGCGACGGTCGAATTCGCACTGCGCCATGCGGAAGTCGGCGCGGAGTTCGACACGTACCTGCGCACGCGCAACGGCGGACGCCAGGCCGACTGAACGCGGCAAGGGCACCAGGGCTCGCTCCGGCGAGCCCGCCCTCACCTCACCGGCCGACGCTCAGCGCGCTTCGGCCGGCTTCACCGAGACGACGCCCGGCATTCCGCCCGCGTCGTCTTTTTTCGTCTTGACGAGCCAGCCGCCGCCGTCGCCGAACGGCACCTTCGCGAGCGCGCTCTTCACGAGCGCCGGCGCGGCCTGCTGCGTGCCGGGATCGCGATCGCGCAGCGCGGCCGATACGCGGTAGACGTCGGCGCCCGATTTCGCGTCGACGAAGCGCAGCGTCAGCACATGGCGATACACGCGGCCCATGAACGGCAGCGCGAACGGCGCCGGCCCGTCGACCGTCACGCATGCGCTGCTCGCGGCGCCGCAGCCGTCCGCGATCGCCGCGACCGTGGCCGGCTGCGTCGCATACGCGATCGACAACCGGTAGCGCGCAGCCGCGAGCGGCTTCGCATCGAAGCCGCGGTGCGCGAGTTCGTCGCGCACGAGCGTCTCGATCTGCCGGTATTCGGCATCATTGGCCTGCGCGGCCGTCCGCACGAAATCGTAGCCGTGCGCGTCGGATGCAAACGCGTTCGGCTGCCCGACCGCACTCACGCCGCTCGTCACGCCGGCGCAACCCGTCAACAGCGACGCCGCCAGCGCGGTCGCTGCCCATTCCTTTCTCATGGCTTTCCCCAAATGCCTGCCGTCGCGCCCGGCCCTGTCAGGCGGACGGCTCGTCGATCGCGGGCAGCGACACCGTCACCGCGGTGCCGACACCCACCTCGCTGTCGACCGACACGCTGCCCCCATGGCGCGTGACGACCGTCTTCACGAATGCCATGCCGAGCCCGGAACCCGAGATTTCGGGCCGCTCGCCGGCATGGAATCGCTTGAAACGCTCGAACAGATGCCGCTGATCTTCCGGCGCAATGCCGTACCCCTGATCGCGAATCGTACAGAACATCCGTTTCGACGCGTGCTCGACCGCCAGCGTACACGTGATCACGGTAGCGGACGGACTGTATTTGACTGCATTGTTCAGCAGGTTCACGAACGCGCGCGTAATCAGCGAGCGGTCGGCGCGCACCCAGCACATCTCGGTGCCGACGTCGGTGTCGACGCGAATGTGCTTCGCCTGCGCCTGCGGCCACACCTCGTCGCTCGCATCGATCAGCACGTCGACGAGGCTCGTCGCCTCGAGCTGGTACACCTGCGACTCCGCACGCGCCAGCTGCACGAACTCGTCGGCCAGCGACAGCGCGCGGTGCGCATAGCGCTCGATCCGCGCGAGCAGCCCGCGCATCGCGTCGGTCTCGGCGCGGTCGCGCTCGATCTCGACGAGCGCGAGAATCGACGATTGCGGCGAGCGCATGTCGTGCGACAGCAGGTGCAGCGCTTCCTCGCGCTGCCGCTCGGCCGCGTGCAGTTCGGTCACGTCGACAAGGCCGGCGATCCAGCCCGTCACGCGGCCCTGCGCGTTCGTGCACGCCGCGTAGCGTAGCAGATGGTCGAGCCCGTCGCGATCGCGCACCTCGATGCCGCGCGCCATCGCATCGTGCTCGGCCTCGAGCGTCGGGTCGAGTACCGCCGGCCAGTGTTCGCGGATCGCCACGTCGTGTTCGGCGTTGCCGTCGACGGTCTTCATGAAGGTCAGCTCGCCGAGCGCCGTGCGCAGCGGCCGCCCTTCCGGCAGCGGCAGCGACAGGCGCGACCCGTAGCGCTTGGCCGCGTGGTTCGCGATCAGCACCGTGCCGGCCAGGTCGGTCACGAAGATCGGCTCGGGCATGCTGTCGAGACTGTCCCACACGAAGCGCTTCATGTCCTGCACGCGCTGCGCGGCTTGTGCCATCAGGGCCATCTGCCGCTCGAGCACGTCGCCGCCGACGCTACGCGTACGCGGCGCCTCGGGCAGCAGGTGCGGCTCGTCGGCGAGCCGCTGCAGTTCGCGACGCAGGTACGACATCGTCATTTCCAGGCGCCGCCAGTTCCAGATCGGGTAGACGGCGACCAGCCCGAAGATCGCAGGTGCCGGCGACAGCCAGATGCGCGCTTCGAACAGCAGCGCCATGCTCGCGACAACCGAGAGCGCGGCAAGGCTCAGCGTCAGCAGCAGCGCACGCCACGGCGACAGCATCAGGAACCCGCCCAGCAGCGCGGCGAGCGGCAGCAGCGACGCGACGAACAGCCCGGCGCGTGACGCCGGCGAGATCGCGCTGCCGGTCGCCAGCATGTCGAGCACGTTGGCGTGGATATACACGCCGGCGAGCGGCCCGAATTCGCCGGACACGGGCGTCGCGAAGCGGTCGTACAGCCCCGACGCCGTCACACCGACGACGACGATCTTGCCGCGCAGCGCGTCGGGCTTCACGCGCCCTTCGAGCACGTCGTCGAACGACAAGGTCGGATACGCGGGTGTGTTGCGGCTGAACGGGATCAGGTAGCGGCCCTCGCCGGTCGCGTCGCGCGACAGGTCGTGCGCCTGCGCGCCGGGCGCACCGCCGACCGGATGCAGCTGGCCGCCCTGGATCGCGCGATACACGGGCACCATCAGCTGCGGCCAGCGCACGCGGCCGTCGCTTTCGTACAGCGCCACGCTGCGGACGATGCCGTCGCGATCGACTTCGAGGTTGATGTGGCCGAGCCCGACCGCGCGCGCCGCGAGCGCGGCCACCGGCGGATCGACCGCGCGCGTGCCGTCGGCCTGCTCGGGGCTCAGCAGCACGGGCAGGAAGGTCGGCACGTGGGTCATTGCATCCGCGAACGCGCGATCTTCCGGCGACGGTTCGGTAAACAGCACGTCGTAGACGACGGCGGCCGGTTGCGCGCGCGCCAGCGTGTCGAGCAGCCGCGCATGCACGTCGCGCGGCCACGGCCAGCGGCCGAGCGCGGACACGCTCTGGTTGTCGATGTCGACGACGACCACGTCGGGTGACAACGGCAGGCTGCGCAGCATCAGCAGCCGGTCGTAGATCAGGCCGTCGACGCTCGCCGACATGCGGCCGACCGCGCACGCGAGGATCACCGCGACCCCGAGGCAGCCGATCGCGATCCATTCGATCAGGAAGCGGCGGCCGAGGCGCCGCCGTGGAGAAACGGAGTCGGGTTTCATGCGCCGCGAATCAGCGCGACAGCGTGAACGCGCTGACCGGACTGGTCTTCTCGTAGAACTTGCCGCCCTCGAACTCCTCGACGGTCACGGCCCAGAAATAGTCGCCCGGCGGCAGGTGCGCGACGGTGATCTGGCGCGTATGCAGGCCGACCTGGTCGACGACCGGCGCACTCAGGTCCTTCGAGCGCGACAGCACGAACCGGTAGCGCGCATCCTTGCCCGAACCGTTCGGCGACCAGCGGAACTCGTAGCCGCCGGCACCGGGCGACGCGCTCGCGTCGAGCCCCATCACGCGGCGTTCGAACGCGTACGTGCGCGGCCGGCCCTCGAGGCCGTTCGCATCGATCGCGGCGACCCGCACGAAGTAGTTCCCGTTCGGCACGTCGCGGAAGACCGCGCGCGGCGAATCGGTGCGCGTTTCGCGGAACAGGTCGAGCAGCCCGGCGTCGTGCGCGAGCTGGACGCGGTATGCCTGCGCCTGGGCGAGCGGTGCAACGTCGAATGCGACGTCGGGCTCGTCCTGCACCTTGTCCGGATGCGCGAGCGCCGGTGCGGGCAGCAGCTCGACGGGCGCG
This sequence comes from Burkholderia sp. Ac-20384, assembly GCF_017104605.1. Classification (NCBI taxonomy): domain Bacteria; kingdom Pseudomonadati; phylum Pseudomonadota; class Betaproteobacteria; order Burkholderiales; family Burkholderiaceae; genus Burkholderia; species Burkholderia sp. Ac-20384. The sequence continues at coordinate 24,583 of NZ_JAAGPE010000122.1, forward strand.
CCGACTGCGCCGGACGATGTCGCGACGCTGCCGAAATTCGCATGCACGAGCGTCGGGCCGGCCGGCTGGCGGTCGCCCGCGACGCCGACGGTGCCGTCGAGCACTTCGACGCGCGTCGACGCGTTGCCAGCCGCGTCGTAATTCACGCGGAAGTGCGTGCCGCGCACACCGGCCACGACCGACGGCGACCGGATCTGGAAGCGGTCGTCGCGTTTCTTCAGATGGGTGACTTCGCTGTCGACCGAGCCGCGCGTGAGTTCGAACTCACGATCGAGCGTGCCGGTCAGCACCGTGCGGCGCAGCGCCTTCAGGTCGAGCTGGCTGTCGGGCGGCAGGCTCATGTGCGTGCCGTCAGCGAGCTCGAGTGTCACGAAGCCGTTCGGGCCCGTGCGCACGCGATCGCCCTCGGCGAGCGTCGCGTCGTTCGCGAGCGGCGCGTAAGCGTCGCCGGACGCGCGTTCGGCCGTGCCCTGCACCGCGATGACGCGGGCGGTCAGCTTTTCCTTGCGCAGGCGCGCCACCGGCAGCTTCAGCGCGATGCCGGGCTGCAGGTGCTTCGGCGCGGGCACGCCGTTGATCTTCTGAAGCAGTTGCCAGTCGTCCGCGCCCTGCAGGTAGCGCGCGGCGACGTCGTACAGCGTGTCGCCCGCCTGCGTGCGGTAGACGACCATCTTGCCCGCCGCCGCAGGCGGCTGGGCAGCCGCATGCTGCGCGGCGAACGCAAACGCGACCGCGCCGGCTGCGCGCAGCGCTACCGTGCGCAGGTTCGCCGTGCGCTGCGTGATTCCCGTCGTCACTCCGGTTCTCCCTGGCCGACCCGCTCGAGCCGGTAGCCGTACCCGTAGATCGGCGCAAGGCGATAGCCGTTTTCGGGCCGCAGGCCGAGCTTGGTGCGCAGCATCGAGATGTGCGTGTCCATCGTGCGCGACGGGATGTCGGTCGCCTGCTTCCACACGAGATCGAGAATGTGCGCGCGCGACAGCGGCCGGTCGAGGTGCTGGAACAGCAGCAGCGCGAGTTCGAATTCCTTCTGCGTGAGGCTCACGGCCTTGTCGCCGACGTAGGCCTGCTTCAGGTTCACGTCGAAACGGAATTGATCGAATTCGCGAACGGTGGCCTCGGCGTTGACCGGATACGCGCGACGCAGCAGCGAGCCGATGCGCGCGCGCAGGATCGGGCCCGACACGGGCTTGACCACGTAATCGTCGGCGCCGGCGTTGAGGATCTGCGTGATCCCCGCCTCGTCGTCACGGCTCGTCATGAAGATGATCGGCAGGCTGTGCTCGGTCTGATTGGCACGCACCCACTTCAACACTTCCTCGCCGGACATGTCGGGTACGTTCCAGTCAAGCACCAGCAGATCGAACGTCTCGCGCTGCAGACGCTTCTTCAGGGCCTTGCCTTCCTTGAACGCATAGCACGTATGGCCAACGGCCGTCAGCGTTTGACTGACGAAATCCGTCTGGGCCGGATCGTCATCCAGTACAGCAATTCTCATAGCACCCCGCAAATCGAAATCGATTCGTCCTGTTCAGCTCCCCGCCCCCACCCGGCCGCGCAGCACGCGCGCGGCTTCCGGATACCGGCCGGCGAGCCGTCGTTCGCCGCTCGCGCCACCTGCGCAAACCGGCGACCCCGGCTAAATATCTCAAAAACGGGGCACGGACGAACCGGCGATTTCATCATAGTAGTATGAAATTCGCCAATAAATTGCGCGGACTATCGTCTTTTCTTCGAATAATCCTTCCTGCCGCGCAATCGAGCGCCTAATCGGCGCCCGTGAAGCCCGCCACCGGCTCGGCGACGTCGTCGGCCTGTACGCGATGCGACAGCGGCTCCGGACGCGCCGGTTGTACAAGCATCCGCTGCAGCTGGCCGCGCACACGCTCCCACGCAGTGGCCGCGTAGTCCGGCTGGCTCGCCGCCCACGCCTGCGCCAGATCGAACACGCGCTCGATCGTCGCACCGCAGTAGGTCAGGCCCGAGCCGTCGTCCTGCGCGGCATCGCGCAGCCGTTCGTCGAGCCACTCGGCCAGCCACGGCATCTCGGCCGCGGCCGAATCCGCGTAGGCCTCCAGCGCGGCACGCGCGTGGCGATCCTGTTGCGGGTCGAGCTCGATACGGCTCAGTCCCGATACGTTGCGTTCCGCTCCGGACGGACTTCGAATGGTCCCTGGTCTGAAGGACATGTCCTCTCCCCGTTGTACGACGGTAGCGTCAGGCATGGCCCCCGTGCCCGCCGTACGACGTACCGTGGCCGGCGCATCCGCTGGGAGCGGACGACCGGCCGGGTCAGTATACGCAGCCGATCACGAAGCGAGGTTTAAGAATTGTCAGAAAAGTGTAGCCGGCGCCAGGCGCTGCCGGCAGCGTGATGCGGGCCGTCAGCGGCGGCGCATCAGGAACACGAAGGTCTTGTCCTGCGTCGTCGATTCGACGATCTCGTTGCCCGTCTGCTTCGCGAACGCGGCGAAATCGCGCTGCGAGCCGGGATCGGTCGCGAGCACCTTGAGGATTTGCCCGCTTTCCATATCGGCGAGCGCTTTCTTGGCACGCAGGATCGGCAACGGGCAATTGAGCCCGCGCGCGTCCACTTCCTTGTGAATCTGCATCGGCTGTCGACCTTCGAATGACGCGCCATTCAAGGCGCGGAGAGAAGCCGGGATTTTACCGCAGCGCCGCCTTGCCTGCCCGGGCC
>NZ_JAAGPE010000123.1:0-26725 GCF_017104605.1 Burkholderia sp. Ac-20384
CGGCCGGCGCGCCGTCGCGCACGCGCGAACCCGCGCGCGTCACCTGGCCCGCGACGTCGAACAGGTCCTTGACCGACACGGGAATGCCCGCGAGCGGCGACAGCACGGTGCCGGCGGCGCGCAACCGGTCATGCGCGTCGGCGGCCGCGCGCGCGTTGTCGGCATCGACTTCGGTGAAGACGACCGTACCCTGGCCCGACGGATCGGCGATCCGGTCGAGCGCGGTATCGACGAGTGCGCGGCTCGTGGTCCGGCCGGCGGCGAGGTCGGCGGCGAGCTGGGCGAGCGGGGGGAAGGGCGTGAAAGTGGTCATGGGCGGCTCAGGGGCGAAGATGTTGAAGAAGCGTGGAGCGGAAGGAATCGATATGGCTTTCGACGGCTGCGCGCGCGCCGGCGACGTCACGCGCGGATAGCCGATCGAACAGTTCGCGATGCTCGTGCTGGACGTCGGCGAGATGGTGAGGTTCGGACAGCGTGACGAACCAGAAGCGCAGCGAGCGCTCGTGCAGCGCGCGCAGGATGTCGGCGAGGACCGCATTGCGCGCGGCCGTGGCAATCGCCTGATGGAACGCGCGGTCAAGTTCCATCATGCCTTCGACGTCGTGCGTGTCGACGCACGCCTGCCCGGCATCGAGCAGCGCGGCAAGACGCGCGAGATCGTCGGGGGTCGCATGGCGCGCGGCGAGCTCCGCGCAGTGGGCTTCGTTGATGCGCCTCACGTCGATCACCGCGACGATGTCGTCGAGCGACAGCGGCTGCACCATCAATCCCTTGCGCGGCATCACGGACAGCAGCCCTTCGAGCACGAGCCGATGCACGGCCTGGTGCACCGGCGTGCGGCCGATGCTGGTGCGGGCGACGAGGTCGGCTTCGTTGAGGGCGGCGCCGGGCTTCAGGCGCATCGTGATGATGTCGTGCTGGATCAGCGCGTACGCGCGGTCGGCGAGGCTGCCTGCCGGTGCGGCTGGGCGCTCGAGGGTGACATCGGTCGGGGCATTCATGCGGGTTGCGGCGCGGCGGCCGGACGGGGCGCGATCATGGCGCAGGCGGTCGGGAAGCGTGGACGATGCGTGGATATTATTGTGATATATCACTGATGTCCAGTATCGGCGGTGATGTGTCGGCGTTGCCCGCACGCGGGCGGGGACGCTCCCCGACGCGGTTTGCCGCCAACTTGCAACAATTTCGACAGGATGTTGCAGGTTTGCCGCTCGATCGTGCGCTGAAGCATAATGAATCCTCGTTTATCCATACGCGTGAGCGACGTACCAGACCATCGTCATGAGCGAAAACACGCCTTCCCCGGCCGGTCTGCCCGGCACCTCCTCCGTTTCTTCCGATTCCCCCCGTACCGATCCGGCGAAAGCGCCCGATGCGCCGGCAGCCCAGGCCGCCGCGCAGAAAGTCGCTGCTGACGGCGCGTCACCGGTGACGGCTGCGTCCGAGCCGGGTGCGCCCGGTGCGACGGGCGCCGCCATCGATGGCGTTGCTGCCGCCGCGCCGCCGAAGGCTGGAACGCCACCACCCGGATTCGGCGCGCAGCCCGATTTCGACTCGCCGCGCCCGCCGCCCGCGAGCGCGCAAAATGCGCCGCCGGCTTACCTGAAGCAGAGCGACACGCCGTGGTCGGTGTTCGGCCGGATCGTGGCCGCGCGCGCGCGCCGGCTGTTCGACCGTGCCGGCCAGCGCATCACGCAGCGCACGCTGCGCATCGGCGTGTCGGCGCGGATCTTCCATCCGGAACCGGGTGCGAAGGGGCTGCGGGGCAAGACGCTGCAGTATCTCGAGGAATCGATCGCGCACTGGGTGATGTCGCGCGACGTGCTCGTGTTCATGATCCCGACCGTCGGCCACCAGGGCATGATTCACCCGAGCAACATCCGCCTGCGCGACTACGCGAAGCATCTCGACGGCCTGTTGCTGCAGGGTGGCGCCGACGTATCGCCGCAAACCTATGCTGCGTCCGACGCCCGCCCCGAATGGCCGGGCGATCGCGTGCGCGACATGTACGAGCTCGAGCTGCTGCATGAGTTCGTCGAATCCGGCAAACCCGTCCTCGGCGTGTGCCGCGGCTGCCAACTGATCAACGTCGCGTTCGGCGGCTCGCTGTACCAGGACATCGCCACCGATGTGCCGACCGCGAATGCGCACGTGAGCGAGCATTACGACCAGCATCGTCACGCGATCCGCTTCCCGGATTCGTCGACGCTCGCGAGCATGTTCCCCGGGCGCAGCGAAGCGATCGTCAACTCGATTCACCATCAGGCGATCCGCGATCTCGGCCGCGATCTGAACATCGAGGCCGTGTCGGCGGGCGACGGGATCATCGAAGGCATTCGCCATCGGCGTTCGCCGTTCGTCGTCGGCGTGCAGTGGCACCCCGAGTTCCATCGTGCCGGCGGCTCGGAGCTGCTCGACTGTACGCCGCTGCTCGATGCATTCCTGCGCGCGGCGCGCGAAACTCGCCTGTAACGAGCTGCATGCTTCACGTCATACGCAGGCCGGCCGCGTCCCGATAAATTCGAGATGCGGCCGTTTCGTTTTGAACGATAATCGCGAGTCCCGATTCGTTCGCCGGAGTCTGACGTTGGCTTTCCGAAATTTTTCCCCTGCACGATGCGCCACGTGGATCGTTGCGCTGGCTGCCTGCGCGCAAGCGGGCGCGGCCTGGTCCGCCGACGCGACCGCGCCCGCCGCCGGCACGCGTCCGGCGGTCACGAGCCTGCGCGGCGACGCGGCGGCATCCAATGCGGCTGCGACGGATGCGTCCGCGCAAGGCAACGTCGCCGAGCTGACGCAGATGCTGCACGATGGCCGCATCGTCGAGATGCGTACGACGTACAACGGCAGCTACGGTGCGAGCCTGATGTTCGATCCGCGCGAGATGACGTACTACGTCGCGCTGTTCCAGGACAAGCACCTGTGGCGCGTGATCCGGTCGCAGGAAAAGAATCGCGCGGAGATGGTGTACGCGAACTTCGTTCAGCAGACCGTACAACTTGCCGACATCGAGATCCGCCGTACCGAGCTGGAGGCGCAGAAGGCGTTTCTCGAGCGCGTGATCGCGCTGCAGGCGAATCGTGCGCAGCAGTTGCAGGCCGACCTGAGCGTTGCGCGCAGCCAGCAGGCTGAAGTCGCGCAGCGGCAGCGTTCGGCGCAGGAGCAGGCGCAAGCGCTGCAGGTCGAGAAGCGGGCCGCGCAGCTGCAGCTGCGTGATCTGCAGGAGCAGGTGCGACAGCTCGAGAAGCAGACCGAGACAGGGCTGCCCGCGCACAAGTAACGATTCGTCAGACGGACGCAAAGACGAGCAAAACCCGGCGAAGCGAGCTTCGCCGGGTTTTTTTATGGCCGGGCCGTCAGCGCGCGAATGCGTCCGGCGTATCGGTCAGGCGGCGGTGGGACAGTTGCGCCGTCCAGTCCAGGCCGGTGGCGGGCGCGTGCGTTGCGCGGGCCGGCTGGGTCGTGCGCAGCGCGTTCGCCATCGCGATCAGCGTGAGCGGATCGTCGAGCGTGTCGCGCGTATCGCCGGTGGCATGCGGCGATGCGGCGAGCCGATCGCGTGTGCGGGCGTCGACCGTGCTGCTCCGGGTCGGCGGGCGCGTGGCCAGCCGCGACACGGCGGGTGTTCGGACCGGCGCAGCCGCCATGCGCTTGCCGCTCGAACGGGGCGACGCTGCGGTGGCTGTCGGCGGCACGCTGGATGGTGCCTTCGGACGAAGCGACGCGGGACGACGCTTGACGTGGCGCGTGGCCGGCGGTGATTCGGCCGTTGTCGCGACAGGCGCGGCCATCTTGCGCTGCGGTGGCGCGCTCGTCGACGTACGTGGCTGAACCGCAGCGACCCGCACGGTACCGGACGACGACGTAGCGTGATCCGGTACGCCAGCGGCCGCGTGAATCGCGTATGCCGGCCCGAACCCCGCAATCGGTTCATGCGCGGCAATCAGCCAGCCGATGATGCCGAGCGCGCCGATACTCCAGCAGATTGCATACTTCGCACGCCGGTCGCGAAAGCCGCCGGCGAGACGGCGGGAACACGGGGCGGCAGCGGCAGGCAGTGCAACCACCGACCCGGCATGAGTCGGTGCCGGCGCTGCCGTGGGCAGCGGCTGCCAGTGGCATGCGCGGTGCGGCTGGTCCACGTCGATGCAGGACGTCGCCAGTGTCGCGAGGCAGTGCTTGCCGGGCCGCGCACCGGGTGCGCCGCGAAAGGTCCAGTCGCGGCCGAACGACGGTACGTGATCGAGCGGAGCGACGCGAGGGCGGGCAAGCACGCCTGCCACGGGGACAAGGGACGATGGGGTCATGAGGGCGGTGCGCCATGCGACACGGGCAACCGTGCCGGTGCGGCGCGGAACTGTCGTTGCAAATCGAGACATTGTGGTCAGCCGGCGAAGGCCGGTCGATCAGATCAATCTGATTTTTGCTTCCGTTTCGGGGCGACTCGTACGAGGAGAACGCTGCGACGGCAACGGCAGGGGCGACACAAGGCAAATGTCGGGTTGGCGTGGCATGATGCGCGAACCATGCCGGTGCGCGTGTCGTTGCGCGGCGCGCCGCCGGCTGGCAGCGATGCCCGTGCGCGCCGGCGGCGCGCCGCGTGCGTCGTCGGATCCATGCGGCGCGGATTCGCGCCATCCGAGCTGAGCGAGAAAAACATGTCCACAGCGTCACACGCCATCGCGCAGGAATCCAAAGTCCGCACCGTATTCCGGGTCGTCAGCGGCAACTTCCTGGAAATGTACGACTTCATGGTCTACGGCTATTACGCGTCGGCCATCGCGAAAACCTACTTTCCGAGCGGCAATGCATTCGCGTCGCTGATGCTGTCGCTGTCGGTGTTCGGCGCGGGCTTCCTGATGCGGCCGGTCGGCGCAATCGTGCTCGGCGCGTACATCGACCATCACGGCCGCCGCAAGGGGCTGATCCTGACGCTCGGGCTGATGGCGATCGGCACGCTCGCGGTGGCCGCGATACCGGGCTATGCGACGATCGGCGTGCTCGCGCCGGTGCTCGTGCTGCTCGGCCGGCTGCTGCAGGGCTTCTCGGCGGGCGTCGAACTCGGCGGCGTGTCGGTCTACCTGTCGGAGATCGCGACGAAGGGACACAAGGGGTTCTATACGTCGTGGCAGTCGGGCAGCCAGCAGGTGGCCGTCGTGTTCGCCGCGCTCGTCGGCGTGTTGCTGAACCGCGTACTGCCGGCCGAGGAGATGACCGCGTGGGGCTGGCGCATTCCGTTCCTGATCGGCTGCCTGATCGTGCCGTTCCTGTTCCTGATCCGCCGCTCGCTGAAGGAGACCGACGAATTCCTCGCGAAGCGTCATCGTCCGACGATGGGCGAGATCATGCGCTCGATGCTCGACAACTGGGGCATCGTGGTGGCAGGCATGGGGATGGTGATCATGACGACGGTGTCGTTCTACATGATCACCGCCTATACGCCGACGTTCGGCAAGGAAGTGCTGCACCTGTCGTCGCTCGACGCGCTCGTCGTGACCGTCTGCGTGGGGATCTCGAATCTCGTGTGGCTGCCGCTGTCCGGTGCGTTGTCCGACCGCATCGGCCGCCGCCCGGTGCTGATCGCGTTCACCGTATTGACACTGTTGACGGCTTACCCGGCCGTGCTGTGGCTCGTCGGCGATCCGTCGTTCCTGCGGTTGCTCGCGGTCGAGCTGTGGCTGTCGTTCCTGTACGCGTCGTACAACGGGGCGATGGTCGTCGCGCTGACCGAAGTGATGCCGGCCGACGTGCGCACGGCCGGGTTCTCGCTCGCGTACAGCCTGGCGACGACGATTGGCGGCTTCACGCCCGCGATCTCGACGCTGCTGATTCATCAGACCGGGAACAAGGCGGCGCCGGGGCTGTGGCTGAGCGTTGCCGCGATTTGCGGACTGATCGCGACACTCGTGCTGTATCGCACGCCCGAGGCGCGCAACCAGTACAAGGCGGCCTGACCGGCATCCGGTTGGCGCGCGGCGCCGGCCGCACGCGTTGCACTGAAAAAGGGAGCGCGCCGCGCTCCCTTTTTTGTCTGCGTTCAGGCGTCGCGCAGCATGCCGGCGACTGTGGCCGCCACGTCGAGCCATTCGCCCGGCGCGGGCTGGCGGGCGAGCCTGGCCTGCGGATACCACGGGCAGTCGTCGCCGGTAAACCAGCGCCAGTCGGGTGCGAACGGCAGCATGACCCACAGCGGCTTGCCGAGCGCGCCGGCAAGGTGCGCGACTGCCGTATCGATCGTGACGACGCCGTCGAGCCGCCCGATCAGCGCGGCCGTGTCGGCAAAGTCGTTCAGGCGGCCGTCGAGCCGGTGCACGCGCGGATGCGCGTCGACGCGCGCGCGTTCGTCGTCGTCGAGTGCGGGTTGCAGCACGATCCAGTCGATGTCCGGCAGCGCGAGCAGCGGCGCGAGCGCATCGAACGGCATCGAGCGGTTTTCCTGCGCCTGCCGGCGCCCCGACCATGCGAGGCCGAACTTGCGCTTCGACTGCCCGCCGAGCGAGCCGCGAAAGCGCCGGCCGGCGCCGTCGGGCGCATCGAGGTAGCGCGAGCTCGCGACGATGTCCTCTTCTGTCTGAAGCCCGAGCAGGAACGGCAGGCTCATCAGCGTGCATGCGACATCCGCGGCAGGCGGTTTTGCCGCGCCCAGTGCGACGAGCGTCACGCGCCAGCGCGACGCGGCGGGCGCCAGCAGCGCAACGAGTTCCGGCTGGACTTCGAGCACGACGCGCGCGCAGCGGGCGCGGGCGAGCGGTATGAAGCGGACGAACTGCAGCGTGTCGCCGAAGCCCTGTTCCGCGCGGATCAGCAGCGTGCGCGATGCAATCGGCTCGCCTTGCCAGCGCGGCAGCGTGCCGAGCGGCGTCGCGCCCGGCGTGTCGTGGCGCGCTTCGTAGGCGGGCAGGCCGCGCGTGAAATCGCCGAGCGTCAGCAGCGTGACCGCGCGGTGCAGCCGCGCCAGCGTGAGATCGGGTGCGACCCGCAACGCCTGGTCGAATGCGCGCAGCGCCATCTCGTGCGCACCGAGTGCGTGATGTGCGTTGCCGAGGTTCAGCCAGGCCAGGCTGAACGACGGATCGAGACCGACAGCGCGCTCGTAGTAGGGCAGCGCGTCGCGGTGGCGTGCCTGCGCGCTCAGTGCGTTCGCGAGCCCGAACAGCGCGAGCGGAAACGGCGGATGGAGCGCGAGCGCGGCTTCGAACGCGGCCGCCGCCTCGGCATGCCGGCCGACTGCATCGAACGTGTTGCCGAGATTGAAATGGGCGGCGACGAAGCGTGGCTGCGCGGCAATCGCGGCCTGGAAGTGCGCGATCGCATCGTCGGCGCGGCCCGACGCGTTCAGCGCCATCGCGAGGTTGTTGTGCGCCCCCGCATGCCCGGGCCGCAGCTCGAGCGCACGATGGAACGCGGCGAGCGCGTCGTCGTGGCGGCCGAGCGCGTTCAGCGCGTTGCCGAGATTGTTGTGGATCGATGCATCGTCGGGCGTGAGCCGGAGTGCGCGGCTGAACGCATCGATCGCATCGTCGTGGCGCTGCAGCGCCGCATACGCGTTGCCGAGGTTGTAGTGCGCGAGCGGAAATTCGGGCGCGAGCGTCAGCGCGTTGCGGAAACGGTCGACCGCTTCGTCGAGCCGGCCGAGTGCCTTCAGCGCGTTGCCGAGATTGAGCTGCAGCGCGGCATCGCCCGGCCGCAGCGCGACGGCGCGGCCGACGAGATCGACTGCCTCGGCGTGCTGGCCCTGCTGGTGCCGCAGCACGCCGAACAGATGCAGCGCGTCGGCGTCGGCGGGATTGGAGGCGAGCGCGTTGCGATAGCCGTGCTCGGCCTCGGCGAGGCGGCCCGCGCGGTGTGCGGCATACGCCCGGTCGAATGCGGAATCCATAACGCGAAAACTGACGGAAAGCACGTATTTTCCCACACCGCGCGGCGGTGCCGCGGATCGGCCGATCGGCATATGGCCCCGTCACGCTGAGCGGCGTAGACTTGCAGGGTCGCGTGTCATCGAGGTTCTCATGGCCGACACACTGTCCGATATCCCGCCCGTGCTGATCGTCGGCGCGGGGCCGACCGGCCTTGCCGCGGCGATGAGCCTCGCGCGGGCCCGCGTGCCGGTGCGCATCATCGATCGGCTCGCTACGCCTGCGCCGCATTCGCGCGCGATCGGCATCCAGGCCCGCACGCTCGAACTGCTGGAGCAGCATCGCGCGGTCGAACCGTTTCTCGCGCTCGGTCATCGTGCGCATGCGGCCGCGCTGCATGCCGACGGCCGCGTGATCGCGCGGCTCGATTTCGATCCGCTGCAAACGCGCTATCCGTACCTGCTGTTTCTCGACCAGACCGTCACCGAGCGCCTGCTTGCCGAGCACCTGGCCCGGCTCGGCGTGACGGTCGAGCGTGGCGCGACGCTGACTGCGTGCGATGCGGGCGGCGCGTCGCTCGACGTGTCGATCCGCTGCGCCGACGGCCGCGACGAATCGTTCGCGCCGTCGTACCTGATCGCGGCCGACGGCGCGCACAGCACGGTCAGGCATCTGCTCGGCCTGGGCTTCACCGGGCATGCGTTCGAACAGACTTTCCTGCTGGCCGATTTCGCGGCGATACCCGACTGGCCGGACGAAGAGATCCACCTGTTCACGACATCCGAAGGTATTGCGGGCCTGTTTCCGATGGGCGGCGGCCGTTACCGGCTCGTGGCCGACCGGCCGCCCGGCAGCGACGCGTCGCCCGATGCGCCAACCCCGTCGCTTGCGGAATGCGACGCGATCGTGCGTGCCCGTGCCGGCGCGTCGATCTCGCCGAGCGATCTCGCGTGGTCGTCCTATTTCCACCTGCACACCCGGATGATCGACCGGCTGCGTCACGGCCGCGTGTTCTTCGCCGGCGACGCCGCGCATGTCCACAGCCCGGCCGGCGCGCAGGGCATGAACACCGGTATCCAGGAGGCGTTCAATCTCGGCTGGAAGCTCGCACGCGTGCTCGGCGCGGGCACGCCCGAGCGGCTGCTCGACACGTATCACGCGGAGCGTCATCCGATCGAGCGCGACGTGTTGCGGCAGACCGGCTTCGTCACGCAGATCGTCGAAGCCGAACGCGGCGCGATGAAGCTGCTGCGCGATCACGTCGTGCCGGTGCTGGCATCGTTCGGGCCGATGCGCGACGCGGTGCGGCGCACGGTCAGCGAGCTCGGCGTGCAGTACCGGAAGAGTCCGCTCACGCTGGAGCGTGTGCTCGACGGCGGGCCGCGCGCAGGCGAGCGGGCACCGGACGCGCACGTCCGGGTGCTCGACGGGCCGCTCGGTCAGGCGCCCGGAACGGCGCGGCTATACGATCTGCACGATCCGGCGAGCTTTACGTTGCTGCTGCTGGAGGAGCCGGTGAATGCCGACACCGGCGCGGTGCCGCCGATGCCGGCCGATGCGCAGGCGCTCGTGCAGGGGCTCGAACGGATCATGCCGGATGCGGTGCGCGCGTGGCGCGTCACCGATGCCGAAGGCGGCGATGGCGGGCTTGCGCAGGAATACGGCCGCTCGCGACCGTCGTTTTACCTGCTACGGCCGGATGGTTACGTCGCCGCGCGCGGGCGCACGGCGACCGATGCGAACGCGCTGCTGCGCCACTGCGAAAGCTGGTTCGCGGGCATGTCGCAGTCAGCGTAGCGGTGCGGTCAGGCGCTCGCCGCGGCAGGGACGAGCGACGCGCGGTGCACGGCGATCGCGTCGCGCACGATCGGCGCCGCGCGTTGCGCGGCTTCGCCCGACGGATCGTCGAGTGCCGCGAGAAACGCACGGCGCATCCGCGGCTCCCAGAAGCGCCGGATGTGGTCGGCGATGCCGGTCAGCGCTTCGTCGCGATCGGGCATCGATTCGAAGAATGCGCCGATCTGGTTGGCCATGTCGATCAGGTGTCCGTTGTCCATCGCTTCCTCACTTGCCTGTCGTCACGGTGGCGGTCGCGGCGGCGCGGCGCTCGAGCAGGTCGAGCTGCTCCGCGTTGAAGCGCGCATACGCTTGCTGCCAGTCGGACGGCTGCGCGACGGGCAGCACCTGCACGGCCGTCACCTTGTACTCGGGGCAATTCGTCGCCCAGTCCGAGCTGTCCGTCGTGATCACGTTCGCGCCCGATTCGGGGAAGTGGAACGTCGTATAGACGACGCCCGGCTGCATGCGTTCGGTCACGAGCGCGCGCAACACCGTCTGCCCGGCACGCGATTCGATGCCCACCCAGTCGCCGCTGCGGATACCGCGATCCTGCGCGTCGTGCGGATGAATCTCGAGGCGATCCTCTTCATGCCACTGCACGTTCTCGGTGCGGCGGGTCTGCGCGCCGACGTTGTACTGAGACAGGATGCGGCCCGTCGTCAGGATCAGTGGATAGCGTTGCGTGACCTTCTCCGGCGACGCGATGAACTGCGTGATCACGAACTTGCCCTTGCCGCGCACGAATGCGTCGATATGCATCGTCGGCGTGCCTTCCGGCGCGTGCTCGTTGCACGGCCACTGAATACTGCCGAGCGTGTCGAGCTTCGCGTACGACACACCCGAGAAGGTCGGCGTGAGTCGCGCGATCTCGTCCATGATTTCCGACGGATGCGCATAGTCCATCTCGTAACCGAGCGCACGCGACAGCATCAGCGTGACTTCCCAGTCCGCGTAGCCCGCCAGCGGCGGCATCACCTTGCGCACGCGCGAGATGCGGCGTTCCGCGTTCGTGAACGTGCCGTCCTTCTCGAGGAACGACGAGCCGGGCAGCAGCACGTGCGCGTATTTCGCGGTCTCGTTCAGGAAGATGTCCTGCACGACGATGCATTCCATTTCCGACAGCGCGGCCGCGACGTGCTGCGTATTCGGGTCCGACTGGACGATGTCCTCGCCCTGGCAGTAGAGCCCCTTGAAGCTGCCGTCGAGCGCCGCATCGAACATGTTCGGGATGCGCAGCCCCGGTTCCGGTTGCAGTTTCGCCGACCATGCAGCTTCGAACTGCGCGCGCACGACCTCGTCGCCGATGTGCCGGTAGCCGGGCAGTTCGTGCGGGAACGAGCCCATGTCGCACGAGCCCTGCACGTTGTTCTGGCCGCGCAGCGGATTGACGCCGACGCCTTCGCGGCCGATGTTGCCGGTCGCCATCGCGAGGTTCGCGATGCCCATCACCGTCGTCGAGCCCTGCGCGTGTTCGGTCACGCCCAGCCCGTAGTAGATCGCGGCATTGCCGCCCGTCGCATAGAGGCGCGCGGCTTCGCGTACCAACTCGGCCGGCACGCCCGTCACGTCGGCGGTTGCTTCGGGCGAGTTGTCGGCACGCGAGACGAAGTCGCGCCATTGCTCGAATGCGCGCGTCTCGCAGCGCTCGGCGACGAATGCGTCGGCGACGAGCCCTTCGGTGACGATCACGTGCGCGAGCGCGTTGACGATCGCGACGTTGGTGCCGGGGCGCAGCTGCAGGTGGTGAGTGGCTTTCACATGCGGGCCGTCGACGACGTCGATGCGGCGCGGGTCGATCACGATCAGTTTCGCGCCTTCACGTACGCGCCGTTTCAGCCGTGAGCCGAATACCGGGTGGCCGTCGGTCGGATTCGCACCCATCACGACGATCACGTCGGCCTGGGCGACCGACGCGAATGTCTGCGTGCCGGCCGATTCGCCGAGCGTCGTCTTGAGGCCATAGCCCGTCGGCGAATGGCACACGCGTGCGCAGGTGTCGACGTTGTTGTTGCCGAACGCGGCGCGCACCAGCTTCTGCACGAGGTAGGTTTCCTCGTTCGTGCAGCGCGACGACGTGATGCCGCCGATGGAATCGCGGCCGTACTTGTCCTGCAGCTTGCGGAATTGCGTGGCCGCGTAGGTGAGCGCTTCGTCCCAGCTGACTTCGCGCCACGGGTCGGTGATCTTCTCGCGGATCATCGGCTTCGTGATGCGGTCCTTGTGCGTCGCATAGCCCCACGCGAAGCGGCCCTTCACGCACGCGTGGCCCTCGTTCGCGAGGCCGTTCTTGTGCGGCGTCATGCGAACGACCTGCGTGCCCTTCATCTCGGCCTTGAACGAGCAGCCCACACCGCAGTACGCGCAGGTCGTGACGACCGAGTGTTCGGCCTGCCCGAGCTGCACGACGGATTTTTCCTGCAGCGTGGCCGTCGGGCATGCGGCAACGCATGCGCCGCACGAAACGCATTCCGATGCCATGAACGATTCGCTTTCGCCGGCGGCCACACGGGATTCGAAACCGCGTGCGGCGATCGTCAGCGCGAACGTGCCCTGCGTTTCCTCGCAGGCGCGCACGCAACGATTGCAGACGATGCACTTCGACGGGTCGTACGTGAAGTACGGATTCGACTCGTCCTTTTTATCGCGCAGATGATTTGCGCCGTCGAAGCCGTACCGCACCTCGCGCAGCCCGACGACGCCTGCCATGTCCTGCAACTCGCAGTCGCCGTTGGCCGGGCAGGTGAGGCAGTCGAGCGGATGGTCGGAGATGTACAGCTCCATCACGTTGCGACGCAGCGACTGCAGCCGGTCCGACTGCGTGCGCACCTTCATGCCTGCTTCGGCAGGTGTCGTGCACGACGCCGGATAACCGCGCCGGCCGTCGATCTCGACGAGGCACAGCCGGCACGAGCCGAACGGTTCGAGCGAATCGGTCGCGCAGAGCTTCGGGACGTTCACGCCGGCTTCGATCGCCGCGCGCATCACCGACGTGCCGGCCGGCACCGTGACCGGTTGGCCGTCGATTTCGAGCGTGACATCGGTATCGGCATGCCGCTGGGGCGTGCCGTAGTCGGTATCGTCGAACGGGTTGACGGCACGCGCCTGCGCGGCGCTCTTGCACGCGCATTGGCCCGAGCCGCAGCCGCCTTGGCGGACGTTGTTCGTGTCGAGGGACATGCAGGGCTCCTTCTGGGTCAGGCCGCAGCCTTGACCGGACCCGACGCGGCATCTTTGCCGGCAGCGAGCCCGAAATCTTCGGGGAAATGGTCGAGCGCGGACAGCACCGGGTAGGGTGTCATGCCGCCCATTGCGCACAGCGAACCGGCCAGCATCGTGTCGCACAGGTCGCGCAGCAGCGTGACCTGCCGCTCCGACGTGTCACCGTGGCGGATGCGCGCGATCGTCTCGACGCCACGCGTCGAACCGATCCGGCACGGCGTGCACTTGCCGCACGACTCGATCGCGCAGAACTTCATCGCGTATTCGGCCAGCTCGGCGAGGTTCGACGTATCGTCGTGCAGCACGATGCCGCCGTGGCCGACCACCGCGCCAATCGCCGTATACGCTTCGTAGTCGAGCGGCACGTCCCACTGGTGATCGGGCAGGTAGGTGCCGAGCGGGCCGCCCACCTGCGCTGCACGTGCGGGCCGGCCGCTTGCCGTGCCGCCGCCGAAGTCGAACAGCAGCTCGCGCAGCGTGACGCCGAATGCGAGCTCGACCAGGCCGCCGTGGCGGATGTTGCCTGCGAGCTGGAACGGCAGCGTGCCGCGCGAGCGGCCCATCCCGTAGTCGCGATAGAACGCGGCGCCGCGCGCGAATATCACGGGCGCCGTCGCGAGCGTGATCACGTTGTTGATGACGGTCGGCTGGCCGTGCAGGCCGGCGAGCGCGGGCAGAGGCGGTTTCGCACGCACGACGCCGCGCTTGCCTTCGAGCGATTCGAGCAGCGCCGTTTCCTCGCCGCACACGTACGAGCCCGCGCCTTTCGCGACGTGCAGCTCGAACGCATGTGCGGAGCCGAGCACGTGCTCGCCGAGCCAGCCGGCTTCGCGTGCGCGGGCGATCGCGGCTTCGAGCGTGGCGATCGCATGCGGGTATTCGCTGCGCACGTAGATGTAGCCGACTGTCGCTCCGGTCGCGACACCCGCGATGATCATTCCTTCGATCAGGCAGTACGGATCGCATTCCATGATCAGGCGGTCGGAGAACGTGCCCGAATCGCCTTCGTCTGCATTGCAGACGATGTATTTCTGCGTGGCGCTTGCTTGCCGGACCGTGCGCCACTTGATACCGGCCGGGAACGCAGCACCGCCGCGGCCGCGCAGCCCCGATTCGATCAGCGCTTCGCACGCGGCATCGCCGTCGAGCGCGAGGACGTTCTTCAGGCCGGCGAGGCCTTCATATTGCAGGTAGTCGTCGATCGACAGCGGATCGGTCAGGCCGATGCGCGCGAATGTGAGGCGCTGCTGGCGTGCGAGATAGGGCAGTGCGTCGACAAGGCCGACACCGCTCGGATGCGCGCCGCCTTCGAGCCAGTTTGCGTCGAACAGGGCCGGCACGTCGGCGGCCGACAGGTTCGCATAGCCGATGCGGCCGGCGGCCGTGCCGACCTCGACGAGCGGCTCGAGCCACAGCAGCCCGCGCGAACCGTTGCGGACCAGTTCGACGGCGACGCCGCGCCGTTCAGCTTCCGCGGCAATCGCGGCGGCGAGCGCGTCGGCGCCGAGCGCCAGTGCGGACGAGTCGCGCGGGACGTAGATGCGGGGCGTCATGCGGCCTCCGGGGTGTGGGCGGCGGCCTCGGCAAGCAGCGCGTCGAATTTCTCCGGCGTGACCCTGGCATGCAGCACGCCGTTGACCGTCAGGGACGGCGACTGCGCGCACAGCCCGAGGCAGTAGACCGATTCGAGTGCGACGTCACCGGGCGCATGCGCATCGGCGGCATCGCCGTGCGCCGCGTCGAACCGGCAGCCCGTGCGGGCTTCCGCATGCGCGGCCAGCGCTTCGCAGCCCATGCTGCGGCACGCTTCGGCGCGACACATCTGGATCGTCACGCGCGCGGGCGGCGCGGTGCGGAAGTGGTGGTAGTAAGTCAGGACGCCGTGTACTTCCGCGCGCGACAGGTTGAGTGCGCGGGCGAGCGGCGCGACGCAGCCTGGCGGCACGTAACCCGCGTCGTCCTGGATCGCGTGCAGGATCGCCACGAGCGACCGGCCGGCGCGTGCATGGCGCTCGACGAGCGCGTCGGGCGCTTGGGAATTCGGGGACATCAGCTGTGCTCCTCCAAAGTCTCATATGCGCTCGAGATTCATATAGTGCGCATCGCGACTTAGTTCTGATTGATTTTGACCAACGATAAGCGGAAGATTTGGCGGTCGCAATAGGAAATCGGAGTGCATAATTGATTCGAATCGAATGCGACGCGTATCTGACCGTACGCGACACGGAAGGCCGCGCGGCCAGCCTGTCGGACGTCGCTCCGTTGCTGGAACTCGTGGCCGACACGGGCAGCATTGCGCAGGCCGCGCAAGCGAAAGGGCTGTCCTACCGGCACGCGTGGGGCATGCTGCGCGCGCTGGAGGCGTGCATCGGCGGGGAACTGATCGAAACCGCGCGCGGCAAGGGCTCGACGCTGTCGGCGCTCGGGCAGGCCGTCGTCGATGCGCAGCGTCTCGCGCGCAGCCGGCTCGACGGCAACTTGCGCACGCTGGCGGCCGAAGTGGCGAGCGACCTGAACCGGCGGCTCGCGCAGCGCGACGGCGCCGTGCGCATCCACGCGTCGCACGGCTACGCGGTTGCTACACTCGTCTCCGCGCTCGTCGATGCGCAGGCGGCTGTCGACATCAAGTATCGCGAGAGCGTCGAGGCCGTGCAGGCGCTTGCGCGCGGCGAGTGCGACCTGGCCGGCTTTCATCTGCCGCGCGGCGCGTTTCGCGCGCAGTGCGCGCAGATCTACCGGCCGTGGCTCGACGAGACGCGCCATGTGCTGATCCACCTGACACGGCGCCAGCAGGGGCTGTTCGTTCCGCGCGGCAACCCGAAGCAGGTTCGCGGGCTTGCGGATCTCGCGCGCAATGACATCCGCTTCGTCAACCGCCAGCCGGGGTCGGGCACGCGCATGCTGCTGGATCTTGCGCTGCGCGCGATCGGCATCGATCCCGAGCGCATCGACGGCTACGCGTCGGCCGAGCTCACGCATTCGGCGATCGCGGCGTTCGTCGCGAGCGGGATGGCCGATCTCGGCTTCGGCGTCGAGCCGGCCGCCCATCATTTCGGACTCGATTTCATCCCGGTCGTCGACGAAGACTATTACTTTGCATGCGAACGCGCGCGGCTCGACGCGCGGCCGCTTGCCGGCGTACTGGCGCTGCTGCGCGATGCGCGCTTCGTCGAGCGCGTCGCGCATCTCGACGGCTACGATCCGGCCGCGTGCGGAACGCTGACGAGCATCGCGACGGGGCTGGCCGGCGGCGACGGCGCGAGCGTGCCGGAGGGCAATTCCCGGTAACGCGGGCGCAATCGCACCGCAATGCAGCAGCGAAGGATTTGCGCTACGCTTGCCGCTTGACCAACGTTCTAACAAGCACGCCGTTCAAGCGTCATCCCGCCATGAAATTTTCCGTTCCCCTCGCCGCGGCAGCGTTGACCGCGGGGCTGCTGGTCGCTGTTTCGCCGTTTGCGCTTGCGCAGAATTCCCCCGGTGTACCCGGCGGTATCCTGAGCGAGCAGTTTCGCCTGAACGAGCATCCGCAGATGCCGTTCGCAGCGTCGACGCCGTCGCAGAAATACCAGAGCGGCAAGAAGTCGGCGTTGCGCCGTAAAGGCGACTTGGGCGATCCGAACGGCTGCAACCTGAAGTGTCCGATGGATACGCAGTAACCCGGCAGGCGGGCGTGTCCGCACGATAGTCATGCGGCACCGGTTCGACTGGCGGGCATCGCGCCCGCGCATCGGCCTGGCCGGCTGACTGGCCACTGCCGGAATCCCGTGCGATTCCGATTCTGTCCGAGCCCCGCGAAGCGTTGCCGCTTCGCGGGGCTTTTGCTTTCCGTCGAATCTTCACGCGATTCGACGCCGGGCGATGCCCGTACGTGCGCATCGCCGGCCGGGCAGGTGATCTAGGGTTAACCCGTAAATCAGGAAGGATGTCTTCCAGAAACCTGCCTTATTCTTAAGCATCCGCCTACATAAACTTCGGGTTGTCAGCGATGAACAAGGTGTTCACCGCGAACACAGACAAATCTGGAGGTAGTTCATCATGAAGTCGCTCGTTCAAGCTGTTGTCGTTGCTGCCGCTCTCGTTGCCCCGGTCGTGTCGTTCGCCCAGTCGGGTTCGACGATCACCCGCGCGCAGGTTCGTGCCGAACTGGTCCAGCTGCAGCAGGCAGGTTACAACTCCGCTCGCGGTGAAGATCCGCATTACCCGGAAGCGATCCAGGCTGCGACGGCGCGTGTTGCAGAGCAACAGCGCAGCGCGCTGGCGCAAGCGCAAGGCGCCGACGCTAGCGGCTACGGTGCACAGGCACAGGGCGCATCGGCATCGGGTTCGCGCGCAATGGGCGTGCGTCCGGCCACCGCTGACGAAATGAAGTCGCTGTATCGCGGCAGCTAAATCGCGCATTGTCCCGGTGTGCGTGAATGCCGGGTGCGACGACGCGTCGCGCCCGACACTGCAGCGCCCGGGCCGGCCGCTGCCTGGCGCGATCGATGATTGCGCGGGCGTGGCAGGACATCCGTCACCTCCTGTCGCTGGAAGTCCGGCGGCATTCCGCCCGGCCCACCCGTGGCTGGGCGCTTTTTCGGACGGGGAGGGGCGCATGCGTTTCGCCGGCAACAAAAAACCCCGCAGACTTGCGTCATGCGGGGTTCGTGCGGCGAGCGCGGAATTTGGTGGAGGCGGCGGGAATCGAACCCGCGTCCAGAAGCGCTCCACGACTAGTTCTACATGTTTAGTTCAGTCATTTGATTTAACCGCAGCGACGCGGACGAACACGCTGCACTACGGCGATTCGCTAGGTTTTCGACCCTGGCGTCGCGACGCCGACAGGGCTTAACTGACGTAAATGACCTCTGGCGGTATTGCTACCGGTCTTGCGACACTAGCCCGTCAGTGAACTAGGCAGAGGACGGCGGCCGTTAGGCTGCCAGTGCGAACGTATCGTCGTTTGCAGTTACGATTTTCCCATTGATTAACGAGGTGACGGGTCCTCGACATGCCCTAGCCGCTTCACAACCCCTGTCGAAACCAGGTCGCCCCCGCGGATAAGATCGACCATTATAGCCCAACATCGCGCAGCAGTTCGCGCAGTTGCTGCGTCGTGTCGACGAGATGTTGCGCTTGCCAGTCGGATGGCGCGGCGCCGTCGCCGCAGTAGCCGTATGCAGCCGCGACCGTCGCCATGCCGGCGGCGCTGCCGGCCTGAATGTCGCGCAGGTCGTCGCCGACGTAGACGATGCGCGCAGGCGCGAGCGTCAGCTGGTCGGCCGCATGCAGCAGCGGGGCCGGGTGCGGCTTCGGGTGCGGCGTTGTGTCGCCCCCGACGACGCAGGCGGCACGCGGCGCGAGGCCGAGCAGGTCGACGAGCGGCGCCGTGAGCCGCATCGCCTTGTTCGTGACGATGCCCCAGCGCACGCCGCGCGCATCGAGTTCGTCGAGCACGTCGCCGATGCCGGGGAACAGCGTCGTGTGCACGCACAGATCCGTCGCGTAGTTGGCCAGGAATTCGTCGCGCATCGCTTCATAGCCGGGCGTCTGCGGATCGATGCCGAACGCACCGCCGAGCAGGCCGCGTGCGCCGGCCGAGGCCAGCGGCCGCAGCACGTCGAGCGGCGTTTCGGGCAGGTCGCGCACGCGTTGCATCTTGTTGACGGCAGCCGCGAGATCGGGGGCCGTGTCGGCGAGCGTGCCGTCCAGGTCGAACAGCACGGCATCGCAGTGCAGCAGGCGCGGTTCGTCGAGTGCAGCCCGCGCGGTCGAGAGGGGAGTCGTCATGCCGGTTGGAAGGTCACGCGCCGCGGCGGCACGCGACGAGGTAGTTGATGTCGGTGTCGTTCGACAGCGCGAAGCGCTTGCCGATCGGGTGATACGTGATGCCCTTGATCTCCACGATGTGCAGATCGGTTGCCCGCACGAAGCCGGCCAGTTCCGACGGGCGGATGAAGCGCGCGTAGTCGTGCGTGCCCTTCGGCAGCATTTGCGCGATGTACTCCGCGCCGATCACGGCGAACAGGTAGGCCTTCAGGTTGCGGTTCAGCGTCGAGAAGAACACCCAGCCACCCGGCTTCACGAGCGTCGCGCACGCGGCGACGATGTCGCTCGGCGACGGCACGTGCTCGAGCATTTCCATGCACGTGACCACATCGTAGCTACCCGGTTCGCGCGCGGCGATTGCTTCGGCGGCGATGGCCTCGTAGTCGACCGTGATGCCGCTCTCGAGGCTGTGCAGGTCGGCGACGCCGAGCGCTTCGGTCGACAGGTCGATCCCCTTCACCTGCGCGCCGAGTCCGGCCATCGATTCGGACAGGATGCCGCCGCCGCAGCCGATGTCGAGTGCGCGCTTGCCGGCAAGGTGCGCATGCGCATCGATCCAGCCGAGCCGGACCGGGTTCAGGTCGTGCAGCGGCTTGAATTCGGCATTCGGATCCCACCACCGATGGGCGAGGTCGCTGAATTTCTGGAGTTCGTGCGGATCGGCGTTGGTCATGTCGGCAAACGGGCTACGGGAGGAGGGCGGTGCTGCGGTTCGTCAGCCCCGAGTATATAAGAAGCGGACGAGCGGCGAAGCGGCGAGCGCCTGGACGGGCGTCAAAGGCGGCGTCAAAGAAAAAAGCCCCGCCGGAGCGGGGCTTTGAAGCAGTCGAAAACCGCGGCTTAGTTTGCCGGAACGGTCGTCTTCTGGACTTCTTGCGTACCAACCACTTCGACTTCCACGCGGCGATCCGGTGCGAGGCAGGCGATGAGTTGCTTGCGGTTCTTCTGGTTGCAGCCAGTCGTAACCGGGTTGCGCTTGCCCTTGCCTTCCGTGTAGATCTTGTTGGCCGGCACACCCTTGCTGACCAGGTACGACTTCACGGCTTGCGCACGGCGCAGCGACAGACGGTCGTTGTACTTGTCCGAACCGATGCGGTCCGTGTAGCCCGTTGCGACGACCACTTCCGTGTTCATGCCTTCGATCTTCGAAGCCAGTTCGTCCAGCTTTTGCTTGCCCAGCGGCTTGAGCGTTGCCTTGTCGAAGTCGAACAGTGCGTCAGCTTGATACGTGATCTTCTGGCTCGTGATAGCCGGAGCGACCGGAGCGACCGGCGGCTGCGGTGCCTGGGCGACCAGTGCGCCATCGCACTTTGCGTTAGCGGTGGCCGGCGTCCAGAACGCATCGCGCCAGCAGAGCTCGTTCGTGCCGTTCATCCACACCCATTCGCCCGTGCCGTTCACCCAGTTGTCATTGACGGCTTGACGCGACGCCGGCACCGACTGTGCCGAAGCGGATGCAGCCATAACTGCGGTAGCTGCAATGAACGCGAGCTTTGAAAGTTTATTCATATTTCTCCTCTCGAAATTGAGATTACCGCAGGTTTACTGCGAGCCTGTTGACGGTGACAAGTCATACATTGCTCGAAGTATAACATTGGTGCGGCACAAAAAACGCGGCGCCGCCTCTGTGTAGACTTCGAGCAGCGTCTAACTTTCAGTGCGTTGGCATTTTGCCATATCGTTCCCTTCCTACGAAAAAAAATCCTCCCCACCCTAAGATCGCTTCGACTTTGTGGCGCATGCGCAACACCGGCCTGCCGTAACTTTTAGAAATTGTCAAGAGTGTGACGGCGAAATTGCGCCGATGAATGCAGTTGTTTACTCGTGCGCGAGAAACAAGTGACGCGGCAATCGTCCGTGATACCGAGTCGGGTGCAATTGCGGCGTGCAATTCCCGGCCGATTCGCCACCGCCGCGATTTTCGCTATTTATATATAGAGGGGGAGGCGAATTGGCGGCTGATGGGCGCATGTTAGAATCTCGCGTTGCGTTGCGCATGCAGCGCCCACGCGAAAGGCGTTCGCCGTCTTCGCTCCGAAACGATACGGATACATGGATCAATTCGCCAAAGAGACCCTGCCCACCTCCCTAGAGGAGGAAATGCGCCGTTCGTATCTCGATTACGCGATGAGCGTGATCGTCGGACGTGCCCTCCCGGATGTCCGCGATGGCCTGAAACCCGTGCACCGGCGCGTGTTGTTCGCGATGCACGAACTGAACAACGACTGGAACCGCGCGTACAAGAAGTCGGCGCGTATCGTCGGCGACGTGATCGGTAAGTACCACCCTCACGGCGATACCGCGGTCTACGACACGATCGTGCGGATGGCGCAGGACTTCTCGCTGCGCTACATGCTGATCGACGGGCAGGGCAACTTCGGCTCGATCGACGGCGACAATGCCGCGGCGATGCGGTACACCGAAATTCGCATGGCGAAGATCGGTCACGAGCTGCTCGCCGACATCGACAAGGAAACGGTCGATTTCGAGCCGAACTACGACGGCAACGAAATGCAGCCGTCGGTCCTGCCGTCGCGCATCCCGAACCTGCTGATCAACGGCTCGTCGGGTATTGCGGTCGGCATGGCGACCAACATCCCGCCGCACAACCTGAACGAAGTCGTCGACGCGTGCCAGCACCTGCTGGGCAACCCGGAAGCGACGATCGACGAGCTGATCGAGATCATCCCGGCGCCGGATTTCCCGACGGCCGGCATCATCTACGGCGTCGCCGGCGTGCGCGACGGCTACCGCACCGGGCGCGGCCGCGTCGTGATGCGCGCGGCCACGCACTTCGAGGAGATCGACCGCGGCCAGCGGATGGCGATCATCGTCGACGAGCTGCCGTACCAGGTGAACAAGCGTTCGCTGCTCGAGCGGATCGCCGAGCTCGTCAACGAGAAGAAGCTCGAGGGCATCTCCGACATCCGCGACGAGTCCGACAAGAGCGGCATGCGTGTCGTGATCGAGCTCAAGCGCGGTGAAGTGCCGGAAGTGGTGCTGAACAACCTGTACAAGGCGACGCAGCTCCAGGATACGTTCGGCATGAACATGGTCGCGCTCGTCGACGGCCAGCCGAAGCTGCTGAACCTGAAGGAAATCCTGCAGTGCTTCCTGTCGCATCGACGCGAAGTGCTGACGCGCCGCACGATCTACGAACTGCGCAAGGCCCGCGAACGCGGCCACGTGCTCGAAGGTCTCGCGGTCGCGCTCGCGAACATCGACGAGTTCATCGCGATCATCAAGGCCGCGCCGACGCCGCCGATCGCGAAGGCCGAGTTGATGGCGAAGCCGTGGGATTCGTCGCTCGTGCGCGAGATGCTGACGCGTGCCGAGAGCGAGAACGCGGCGGCCGGCGGCCGTTCCGCGTATCGTCCGGAAGGCCTGAACCCGGCGTTCGGCATGCAGGTCGACGGGCTGTACCGCCTGTCCGACACGCAGGCCCAGGAAATCCTGCAGATGCGTCTGCAGCGCCTGACCGGCCTCGAGCAGGACAAGATCATCGGCGAGTACCGCGAAGTGATGGCACAGATCGCCGACCTGCTGGACATCCTCGCGCGCCCCGAGCGGATCACGACGATGATCGGCGAGGAACTGACCTCGGTGAAGGCCGAGTTCGGCGACGCACGCCGCTCGAAGATCGAGCTGAACGCAACCGAGCTGAACACCGAAGACCTGATCACGCCGCAGGACATGGTCGTCACGATGTCGCATGCGGGCTACGTGAAGTCGCAGCCGCTGTCCGAATACCGTGCGCAGAAGCGCGGCGGTCGCGGCAAGCAGGCGACGCAGATGAAGGAAGATGACTGGATCGAGACGCTGTTCATTGCGAACACGCACGACTACATCCTGTGCTTCTCCAACCGCGGCCGCGTGTACTGGGTCAAGGTCTACGAAGTGCCGCAGGGCTCGCGCAATTCGCGCGGCCGCCCGATCGTCAACATGTTCCCGCTGCAGGAAGGCGAGAAGATCAACGTCGTGCTGCCGGTCAAGGAATTCTCGGCCGACAAGTTCATCTTCATGGCGACGTCGCTCGGCACCGTGAAGAAGACGCCGCTCGAGGCATTCAGCCGTCCGATGAAGAAGGGCATCATCGCGGTCGGCCTCGACGAAGGCGACTACCTGATCGGCGCGTCGATCACCGACGGCGCGCACGACGTGATGCTGTTCTCGGACTCCGGCAAGGCCGTGCGCTTCGACGAGAACGACGTGCGTCCGATGGGTCGCGAGGCGCGCGGTGTGCGTGGCATGCAGCTTGAAGACGGGCAGCAGGTCATCGCGCTGCTGGTTGCCGGCAGCGAAGAGCAGACGGTGCTCACCGCGACCGAGAACGGTTACGGCAAGCGCACGCCGATCACCGAGTACACGCGTCACGGCCGCGGCACGAAGGGTATGATCGCGATCCAGACGTCCGAGCGCAACGGCAAGGTCGTGGCTGCAACGCTCGTCGATGCCGAAGATCAGATCATGCTGATCACGACGGCCGGTGTGTTGATTCGCACCCGTGTGTCGGAGATTCGCGAGATGGGGCGTGCCACGCAAGGTGTTACACTCATCAGTCTCGATGAGGGTACCAAGCTCTCTGGCCTGCAGCAGATCGCGGAGGCCGAAGAGGGTGAAGGCGAGGCCGACGAGGCGTCGGACGGCGAAGCCTGAAGAACGGATGAGACTCTAGCCGCCGCAGGCGCGAAGCGCCGCGGCCGGCGAGCAACCATTCATATTTCCAAAAGGGAGTGATGATGCAAAAGCAATTCAAGCAACTGGTTCTGCTGGCTGCACTGGTGCCGACGTTCGCGATGGCGCAAGCGCTGTCGAATTCCGCACCGGCAGCTCCGGCAGCAGCTGCGCCGATCGACGCCGACAAGAAGGCAGCGATCAAGGATCTGCTCGACGCGATCGACGCGCCGAAGCTCGTGTCGGCAATCGGCAACAGCGCCGAAATGCAGGCCAAGCAACTCGTCCCGGCGATCCTGTCGGACGCGCTGTCGGAAAACAAGACGCTGAACGACAAGCAGAAGCAGGCTGCCGTTCCGACGCTGCAGAAGAACGCGGTGCCGAAGCTGGTTGACGGCGCAGGCAAGGTGTTCGGTACGCAACAGTTCCAGAACGACGCGATGTCGGCTCAGTACGACGCCTACGCGAAGTACTACAGCACGTCGGAGATCAAGGATCTGACGACGTTCTACAAGAGCCCGACGGGCCGCAAGTTCATCCAGGTTCAGGATCAGGTCGGTCGCGACGTGGTCAACGGCCTGATGCAGAAGTACATGCCGCAAGCTATCCAGGCAACGCGCACGCAGGCTGACAAGGAAGTCGCAGCAGTCAAGCCGGGCAAGTAAAGCCGTCCGGGCACGCCCCCGGCCGTTCGGCCGGGTTTGGCGGGAGCCTGACGACAGTGCGATAATGGCCGTTTGCGCGAGAGCGCAAGCGGCCATTTCTTTTTTGGCGCGTTCTGCCGGCGGCGAGCCGGTCGCGTCCCTCCGAGGTTTTCACGATGCGCGTCTTTAATTTCTCCGCCGGCCCTGCGGCGATGCCCGAGGAAGTGCTGCGGCAAGCTGCCGACGAAATGCTCGACTGGCACGGCAGCGGCATGAGCGTGATGGAGATGAGCCATCGCGGCAAGGAATTCATGTCGATCCACGAGGCCGCGCTGACCGACCTGCGCGACCTGCTCGGCGTGCCGGCCAGCCACCGGATCCTGTTCCTGCAGGGCGGCGGTATCGCGGAAAATGCAATCGTGCCGATGAACCTGCTCGGGTCGCGCAAGACGGCCGACTTCGTCGTCACGGGCTCGTGGTCGCAGAAATCGTTCACCGAAGCGAAGAAATACGGCACGCCGCATCTCGCCGCGACCGGCAAGACGGAAGACGGCTATACGCGTGCGCCCGTGCGCGCCGAATGGCAGCTGTCGGACGATCCGGCCTACGTGCATCTGTGTACCAACGAGACGATCGACGGTGTCGAGACGTTCGAGATTCCCGATCTCGGCGACGTGCCGCTGGTCGCGGATGTGTCGTCGCACATCCTGTCGCGTCCGATGGACGTCGCGAAGTACGGCGTGCTGTTCGGCGGCGCGCAGAAGAACATCGGGATGGCCGGCGTGACGCTCGTGATCGTGCGCGAGGACCTGCTCGACCGTGCGCTGTCGATCTGCCCGTCCGCGTTCGAATGGAAGACCATCGCCGCGAACAACTCGCTGTACAACACGCCGCCCACCTACGCGATCTACATCGCGGGCCTGGTGTTCCAGTGGCTGAAGCGGCAGGGTGGCCTCGAAGCGATCGAGGCCCGCAATATCGAAAAAGCGAAGCTGCTCTACGACACGATCGATTCGAGCAGTTTCTATCTGAACAAGGTCGAGCCGGCAGCACGTTCGCGGATGAACGTGCCGTTTTTCCTGGCCGACGAAACGCGCAATGAAGACTTCCTTGCCGGCGCAAAGGCGCGCGGGCTGCTGCAGCTGAAGGGCCACAAGTCCGTCGGCGGCATGCGGGCGTCGATCTACAACGCGGTGCCGCTCGAGGGCGTGAAAGCGCTCGTCGAGTACATGAAGGACTTCGAGCAGCGCGGCGCCTGACGGCGGCGCTGTTCAAACAGCACGGCAAAACGCATGGACGACGAACTGAATTCCCGCCTGAAACCGCTGCGCGATCGCATCGACGCGATCGACGCGCAGCTGATCGCGCTCCTGAACCAGCGCGCCGCGGTGGCGCTGGAGGTGGGCGAGGTCAAGAAGCATTTCAACGCGCCGGTGTTCCGGCCGGAGCGCGAGCTGCAGGTGATCGCCCGGCTGCAGGACATGAGCGCGGGGCCGCTCGCGAGCGAGCACATCAGCGCCATCTGGCGCGAGATCATGGCCGCGAGCCGCGCACTCGAACAGACGATCCACGTCGCGTTCCTCGGGCCGGTCGGCACGTACAGCGAGCAGGCGATGCTCGAGTACTTTGGCCAGTCGATCGAAGGGCTGCCATGCCCGTCGATCGACGAGGTGTTCCGCTCGGTCGAGGCCGGCGCGTCCGCGTTCGGTATCGCGCCGGTCGAGAATTCGACCGAAGGCGCCGTGTCGCGCACGCTCGACCTGTTGCTGCAGACGCAACTGCTGATCAGCGGCGAGCTCGCACTGCCGATCCATCACAACCTGCTGACGCAAAGCGGCACGCTCGACGGCGTGAAACGCGTTTGCGCGCATGCGCAGGCGCTTGCGCAATGCCAGCAGTGGCTCGCGGCGAACGCGCCGCAGCTCGAGCGGCAGGCGGTGGCGAGCAACGCGGAGGCTGCGCGTCTCGCGGCGGCCGATCCGACCGTCGCGGCGATCGCGGGCGATCGCGCGGCTGCGCACTACGGCCTGCAGATCGCGTTCTCGCTGATCCAGGACGATCCGCACAATCGCACGCGCTTCGTGATCGTCGGCAAGCAGCCGGCGGGGCAAAGCGGTCACGACCAGACGTCGCTGATCGTGTCGGTGAAGAACGAGCCGGGCGCCGTGTTCAAGCTGCTCGAGCCGCTCGCGCGGCACGGCGTGTCGATGACGCGCTTCGAGTCGCGTCCGGCGCGCGTCGGCACGTGGGAGTACTACTTCTACATCGACATCGAAGGGCACCGGGACGACGCGTCGGTTGCGGCCGCGCTCGCGGAACTCGGCCAGAAGGCCGCGTTCCTGAAGATACTCGGTTCGTATCCGCGCGCGCGCTGACGCGCGGCGGCCCGTCGCCTGTTCGAGCAGGCGCTGAGGCCAGGCGGGCAGGGCAGGCCGGTCGGCGCTGCCGAAGGCGGGTTCGGGCGGCATGCGGCACAGGTTGTGCCGGATGCGGGCCCGTTGCCCGGAATCTGGAATTCCGCGTGCGGGGCGTCGTCCCGCGCGCGTAACTTGGCTCTTGTCGTGTCAGGCTTTGCATTCAACAAACTGGTCATCTTCGGCGTCGGCCTGATCGGCGGATCGCTGGCCCGCGCGCTGCGCGAGCGCGCGCCGGGCGGCGCGGGCGAGGTCGTCGGCGTGGGGC
>NZ_JAAGPE010000124.1:0-234 GCF_017104605.1 Burkholderia sp. Ac-20384
TAAAAAAAAAAAAAAAAAACAACAACGACTGACGAACCTGTGAAGACGGCATGATCCGCGTCCCCAACACGTCTCACGTCTCACCCACTATTACCTCACACCATGCTAGCACTACACATACTATGCGCTCATAACTTCACACATCGTCTTCACGATCTACTCCCAGTTACAGCTGACGCACCTACGCACTCAACACTCTACATCGACCCGAAGCCGTCTCCTCTCCACCCCACA
>NZ_JAAGPE010000125.1:0-26506 GCF_017104605.1 Burkholderia sp. Ac-20384
TCGGGCCGCGACGGTCAACTGCTGGCGGCGGGCGCTGCAGCCGGGGCGGGCGCGGCGCTCGTCGTCGTGCTTTCGGAACTGCTCGATGCAGCCGGCGCGGCCGAAGCAGGCGCGGCTTCCGTCGTTGCAGCCGGGGCGGCGTCGCCCGACGCCGTCGCCGGCGCGCTGGTGCCGCCCGAACCGCCACGGAAATCGGTGACATACCAACCCGAACCCTTCAGCTGGAAGCCCGCAGCAGTGACCTGCTTGCGAAAGGCATCCTTCCCGCATTCCGGGCACTGCGACAGCGGCGCGTCGCTCATCTTCTGGAGCACGTCCTTCGCGAAACCACACGCTTCGCATCGATAGGCGTAGATCGGCATGATATTTTTCCCGCGGAAACTGGAAACGGCTTGCAAAACCTTGAATTATAGCCGAAACCCTGCCGCGCTCCGGCAATGGCCGCGACAACCGCGCATCAGCGGCGACGCCAGGTGAGCCAGCGCTCGTGTCCTTCGAACACCGCGAGCGAATCGGTCACGGGCAAATCCTCGATCAGCTCGAAGTGCGGCGTGAGCAGCGCATCGAGTTCGGCACGCTCGATTCCGAACGGCGGCCCCTTCGGTTTCGCCATCAGGAAGAAGTAGCCGGCCAGCAATCCGTCAGCAGGCAGCAGCTCGGCCATGCGCGCCGCATAGTCGGCTCGCATGGCCGGCGGCAGCGCGCACAGGAACGCGCGCTCGTACACCCACTGCACGTCGAACGGCGGCCGGTACGCAAAGAAATCGGCCTGCTCGACGACGCCCGCATGCGCGCCGAGCTGCGCCTTCGCGACAGCCACCGCCTGCGCGGCGAAATCGATCGCACGCACGGGCCAGCCGGCTTCGGCCAGCCACCCGGCTTCCTGCGCACTGCCGCAGCCGGGAATCAGCACCGCGCACGGCTCGAGCCGATGCGCGAACACACTGAAACCCTCGGGCACGCCACCGAACTCCCACGGCGTCACGCCACGCTCGAAACGCTCGTCCCAGAACGATGCGTTGCCGGGATCGCGCGTCGTGAAATCGGCGGCGGTCGGCGCATTCGGCTTCGGTTGTTTCGGATCGGACATCGCCGTCCTCCTTTCGGTCAGGCGCCGTACGCGAGCAGGATCAGCACACGCGCAACGAGCGCCCCGACGCCAACGGCGAGACCGAAGATCAGCAGCGCCTGCAGCAGCCGGTTCGTCCGCTTCTGCTCGACGAGGATCTGGCGCATCAGGTCTTCGCTCGCGGCGCGCGGCGCATCATGGCGCGCGGCCATCGCATGGTGGATCAGGCGCGGCAATTGCGGCAGCGTCTTGCTCCACTGCGGCGCCTCGACCTTGAAGCGCTCGTACCAGCCGCGCAGGCCGATCTGCTCGGTCATCCAGCGCTCGAGGTACGGCTTCGCGGTCTTCCACAGGTCGAGCTCGGGATCGAGCGAGCGGCCGAGGCCCTCGACGTTCAGCATCGTCTTCTGCAGCAGCACGAGCTGCGGCTGGATCTCGACGTTGAAGCGGCGCGACGTCGAGAACAGGCGCATCAGCACCTGGCCGAGCGAGATGTCCTTCAGCGCGCGGTCGAAATACGGCTCGCACACTGCGCGGATCGCGCTTTCGAGCTCCTCGACGCGCGTTTCGGGCGGCACCCAGCCCGATTCGAGGTGAAGCGTCGCGACGCGGTGATAGTCGCGCTTGAAGAACGCGAGGAAGTTCTGCGCGAGGTAGTTCTTGTCGAAATCGGACAGTGCGCCGACGATCCCGAAATCGAGCGCGACGTAGCGGCCGAACGTGTTCGGATCGAGGCTCACCTGAATGTTGCCCGGGTGCATGTCCGCGTGGAAGAAGCCGTCGCGGAACACCTGCGTGAAGAAGATCTCGACGCCTTCGCGCGCGAGCTTCTTGATGTCGACGCCGGCCGAACGCAGCGTCTCGACCTGGCTGATCGGCACGCCGGTCATGCGCTCCATCACGAGCACCTGCGACGTCGAGAAATCCCAGAACATCTCGGGCACGAGCAGCAGGTCGAGGCC
Source organism: Burkholderia sp. Ac-20384 (assembly GCF_017104605.1). Classification (NCBI taxonomy): domain Bacteria; kingdom Pseudomonadati; phylum Pseudomonadota; class Betaproteobacteria; order Burkholderiales; family Burkholderiaceae; genus Burkholderia; species Burkholderia sp. Ac-20384. The sequence goes on from NZ_JAAGPE010000125.1 coordinate 2,032, forward strand.
CGCGAAGTTGCGGCGCAGCTGGCTGCCGTTGGCGGCCTCGCGCATCAGGTCGAGCTCGTCGTGCAGGTACTTGTCGAATTCGGCGACAACTTCGCGCGGCTTCAGGCGCCGACCGTCGGCCCACATGCGCTCGGTCCAGATCGCGATGTCGCGCATCAGCGCGAGGTCGGAATCGATCACGGACAGCATGTTCGGGCGCAGCACCTTGACGGCGACGGCCTTGCCCGCGTGCTGGCCCTGCTTCAGCTTCGCGAAATGCACCTGCGCGATCGACGCGCTTGCGATCGGCTCACGCTCGAATTCGTCGAACAGCTCGTCGACCGGCGCACCGAGCGACTTCTCGATGATCCCGATCGCGACCGCCGAATCGAACGGCGGCACCTGGTCCTGCAGCTTCGCGAGTTCGTTCGCGAAATCGACCGACAGCAGGTCGCGGCGCGTGGACAGCACCTGGCCGAACTTCACGAAGATCGGGCCGAGACTTTCGAGCGCGTGACGCAGCCGCACGGCAGGTGGATCGGAATAACGGCGGCCGATCGTCGTGATCCGCAGCAGCAGCTTCACGCGCCGGTCGTCGATCCGGGACAGCATCACTTCGTCGAGACCAAAGCGGATGACGGTGTAGACAATCTTGATGAAACGGAAAATGCGCATGCCCTGCGGCCCCTCAGTGCGCGCCGCGCGGGCTGGAACCCGTGCGCGCGCCGATTTTTTGTTCGAGTCGCTCGACCCGCTTTTCGACCCGTGCGAGCGCATCGCGTGCGCGCGCCAGCTCGGCATCGAAGCCGCCGAGCGACGCACGCCGGACGACTTGCGGGTTCTCGTCGAGCCAGTATTCGGCGACGGAATCGAGCACGTTGCGGCCGGTGCGTCGCGCGCGCGCACCGGCGTCGCGCACGACCGTCGCGATCCGGTATGCCGCCGCGTCGCCGACCAGCTTCGCGAGATCTTCTTCAGGTTCCCAGCGCAGGTGCTCGGCCAGCTTCGCGATCTGAGTCGCGAACTCCGCGTCGCCCTCGATCTTCACGTGCTTCATCACGGCCGCCTGGCCGCCCTGCAGGAACGCGGCGACGGTATCGCCGGCAAGCGCGATCGACACGTCGACCTGCTGCGCATCGTGCGCGTCGACGGCCGACAGATAGCCGTCGGGCTGCACCAGCAGCGTGAGCGTAACCGGGGGCACGTCGATCCGGGCAGTCTTGCCCGCATACGGAATCAGGCGGTCGCGCGCCCACGATTCGCGGGCGAGCAGGTGATTGACAGCAGCAGCAAAAGGCTTGGCGGCAAAGGTCATCGGGCTGGGAAAGAAAAAACCCGCGCAGGCCGGGCGCCCACGCGGGTTTCTATTGTAACGTCGGATCGTCGGCAGACCGTGCCTGACCGTACACCCGGGCGGCAAGCGGTCGCAGTGCGGCGGCCGTTGCCCGGGTGCCGGCGGCGCGGGCCGCCGGTCACGCTCAGTGCGTGTTGATCTGCTGGATGCCCGCGAGCAGCCAGCCCTGACTGCCCGACTTCGACAGGTTCCACACCTCGTCGAACGGCGCAGCCGACGCATTCGCCGATTCGCGGATCAGGCCGTGGAAGCGCACGCTCGCCGACTGCTCGATGCCGCGATCCTCGATCGCGACCAGTTCCGCGTCGAGCTGCACGACGTCGGTCTGGTTCGACTCGTTGCCGCGCGAATCGAGGTCGATCTTGATCTCGGCGAACATTTCGGGCGTCGTGAACTCGCGGATGTCGGCCAGGTTGCCCTGGTCCCACGCGGCCTGCAGGCGCACGAAATAGACCTTCGAGCTGCGCAGGAACGCTTCGGTGTCGAAGCCGGCCGGCACCTGGAGCGGTGCTGCCGCAGCAGCCGCTGCCGCGCCGGTGGCCGCGGCACCGCCGCCGAACACGCCCTGCGCTTCGTTCGCGTAGCTGCTGCCGCTACCCGCATAGTTGCTGCCGGTGCTGCCCTGCTGGAACGACGGGCTTTGCGAGTAGCCGCCCGACGACGACGCCGAGCCGCCGACCGAATACGCCGGCTCCTGCGGACGACGGCGGTTCATGAACTTGCGGATCAGCCAGATGCCGACCGCCGCGAGCAGCGCGATCACGATGACGTTCGCCATCATGCTCGCAAACGCGCCGCCCAGGCCGAAGTGCGACAGCAGCGCCGCGATACCGAGACCGGCCGCGAGGCCGGCGATCGGCCCGAGCCAGCGCGAGCGGTTGGGCTGCGCGGCCGGTGCGGGTGCGGCCGGATTCGCACGCTGCGCCTGCGACGGCGCGGCCTGCTGCATCGGCTGCTGCGCGGGCGGCGTGGCCTGGCGCTGCGTGACGGTGGAGTTCTGGCGGCCAATGCTGCGCCCGCCGCCCATGCGCTTGGCTTCGGCGTCGAGCGATGCGAACGTGCCGGCCGTGAGCAGGCCGACCATCAGCAGCGTGCCGACCCGTCGAGCCCACGGCTTCGACGGCTTGCTACGGTTGAACAACGAACGCGATTCGAACATCAGTTTCTCCAGATGTAAGATAAATGTATGGAAAGAGCCCCTTAGTACTTGGCTCCCATGTGTAAAGCTACCACGCCACCTGACAAATTGTAATATTTGACGGCATCGAGGCCCGCTTGTTCCATCATCGTCTTCAGCGTGTCCTGATCGGGGTGCATCCGGATAGATTCAGCAAGATACCGATAACTTTCAGCATCTTTCGCGAACTTGTCGCCAAGCCACGGTAATACTTTGAAAGAATACAGATCGTACGCCTTTTTCAGCGGATCCCAGACTTTCGAGAATTCCAGCACCATCACGCGGCCGCCGGGCTTCGTCACGCGGCGCATCTCGGCCAGCGCGGCATCCTTGTGCGTCATGTTGCGCAGCCCGAACGCGACCGTGACCAGATCGAAGTAGTTGTCCGGAAAGGGAATTTTCTCCGCGTCGCACAGCAGCGACGGCGTCACGACACCCTTGTCGAGCAGCCGGTCGCGGCCGACGCGCAGCATCGATTCGTTGATGTCCGTGTGCCAGACCTCGCCCGTCGGCCCGGCCGCCTTCGCGAACGCCTTGGTCAGGTCGCCGGTGCCTGCCGCGAGGTCGAGTACCTTGAAGCCGGGGCGCACGTTCGCCTGCGCGATCGTGAACGCCTTCCACGCGCGGTGCATGCCCGCCGACATCAGGTCGTTCATCAGATCGTAGTTGCTCGCGACCGAATGGAACACACCCGCCACTTTCTTCGCTTTTTCGTTTTCCTCGACGCTTTCGAAGCCGAAGTGGGTTTTGCTCATCGCGTTGATCCTCAGTAAATGGCAAGACGGCGCCGAGCGGGCGCCGTCGAATTTCAGTGGCAGTGGCCGTGCGACGCGCTCGCCGCCTGCATCGGGGCGTCGCGCTCGACGCCCGCCGCCTTCAATTTGTCGAAATAGTCGCGCCATAGCGCGTCCTGCTGCGTGGCCAGCTCGTACAGCAGGTCCCACGAGTAGATGCCGGTCGAATGGCCGTCGGAAAACGTCGGCTGCAGCGCGTAGTTGCCGACACCCTCGAGCGCGGTGATCGACACTTCGCGCTTGCCCGTCTGCAGCGTCTCCTGGCCGGGCCCGTGGCCGCGCACCTCGGCCGACGGCGAATACACGCGCATCAGCTCGAACGGAATCCGGAAACTGTCGCCGTTCGGGTACTGCAATTCGAGCACGCGCGACACCGCGTGCACGACGACGCCGGACGGAATCGGCGTCGTGGAAGTCAAACCGCTCATGGCTGCCTCGAATCGGTCATGCGTTGAATTTCCTCGCGAACCGCATTGTGCAGCAGCGAGGCCTGCGCTGCGCGCGAGCGCAGCAGCGCCTCGGACACGCTGCGCTGGCGCGGCGCCCATACGGGCTGCGGGAAGTGTGCGTCGTTGGAAAAGCGCGGGATCACGTGCCAGTGCACGTGCGGCACCATGTTGCCGAGGCTCGCGAGATTCACCTTGTTCGGCTGCATCACGCGGCGCACGGCCCGCTCGACCGCGTAGACCACGCGCATCAGATGGGCCCGGTCGGGCTCGCCGAGATCGGAGAATTCGGCCACATGCGCGCTCCAGATCACCCGGCAGAACCCCGGATACTCGTGCTCGCCCGTCGCGAGGACGACACGCACCGCTTCGTCCTGCCACAGCACCTCGCCGCCGTCTTCACGGCAAAACACGCATTCCATCGTCGCTCCCATGTGGACGGGCGCCGGCATTGCTGCGCCGGCGCCCGCTCATTCCTGGCCCGGTCGGGCGGTCGTCATGCCCGCATTAGACCAGCACGCGCTCGATCCCGCCATTGTTCGCACGTGCGACATAATCGGCCATCCAGTTCTCGCCGAGCACCTGGCGCGCGATTTCGACCACGATGTAGTCGGCTTCGAGGTTCGCGTCCTCGCCGTAGCGCGACAGGCCCTGCAGGCACGACGGGCAGCTCGTCAGGATCTTCACGTCCGGGCCGTTCGCGGCCGCGGCGGCCGGCGCCGGCGCGTTGCCGGCCACGACCGGGATGCTGCGCAGCTTCGCGGCACCCTTGCGGATCTCCTCTTCCTTGCGGAAGCGGACCTGCGTCGAAATGTCCGGGCGCGTGACCGCGAGCGTGCCCGATTCACCGCAGCAGCGCTCGTTCTTCTCGATCTTGTAGCCGTCCTTCTCCGCGCCCATCAGCTCGTTGACGAGCTTCACCGGGTCCATCGTCTTGATCGGCGTGTGGCACGGGTCGTGATACATGTAGCGAGTGCCCGTCACGCCATCGAGCTTCATCCCCTTCTCGAGCAGGAACTCGTGGATGTCGATGATCCGGCAGCCCGGGAAGATCTTGTCGAATTCGTAACCCGCGAGCTGGTCGTAGCAGGTGCCGCACGACACGACCACCGTCTTGATGTCGAGGTAGTTCAGCGTGTTCGCGACCCGGTGGAACAGCACGCGGTTGTCGGTGACGATCTTCTCGGCCTTGTCGTACTGGCCCGAGCCGCGCTGCGGATAACCGCAGCACAGGTAACCCGGCGGCAGCACGGTCTGCACGCCGGCTTCCCACAGCATCGCCTGCGTCGCGAGGCCGACCTGCGAGAACAGGCGCTCGGAGCCGCAGCCCGGGAAGTAGAACACCGCTTCCGAATCGACGGTGGTCGACTTCGGGTTGCGGATGATCGGCACGATCTTGTTGTCCTCGATGTCGAGCAGCGCGCGCGCCGTCTTCTTCGGCAGGTTGCCCGGCATCTTCTTGTTGACGAAGTGGATCACCTGCTCGACCACGGGCGGCTTGCCGACCGTCGCCGGCGGGTGCTGCGTCTGCTTCGTCACGACCTTCTTCAGCATGTCGTTCGCGAAGCGCTGCACCTTGTAGCCGGCGCCCATCATCACGCTGCGCGCGACGTTGATCGTCTGCGGGTTGGTCGCGTTCAGGAAGAACATGCCCGCCGCATTGCCGGCGTTGAACTTCTTCTTGCCCATCTTGCGCAACAGGTTGCGCATGTTCATCGTGACGTCGCCGAAGTCGATCTTCACCGGGCACGGCGTCGCGCACTTGTGGCACACCGTGCAGTGGTCGGCCACGTCGTTGAACTCGTCCCAGTGCTTGATCGACACGCCGCGGCGCGTCTGCTCTTCGTACAGGAACGCCTCGACCAGCAGCGAGGTTGCAAGGATCTTGTTGCGCGGGCTGTACAGCAGGTTCGCGCGCGGCACGTGCGTCGCGCACACCGGCTTGCACTTGCCGCAGCGCAGGCAGTCCTTCACCGAATCGGCGATCGCGCCGATGTCGGACTGCTTCATGATCAGCGACTCGTACCCCATCAGCCCGAAGCTCGGCGTATAGGCGTTGCGCAGATCGGCGCCTTCGAGCAGCTTGCCCTTGTTGAAGCGGCCGTTCGGGTCGACGCGCTGCTTGTACGCGCGGAATTCGGCGATCTCGTCGTCGGTCAGGAACTCGAGCTTCGTGATGCCGATGCCGTGCTCGCCGGAAATCACGCCGTCGAGCGAACGCGCAAGCGTCATGATGCGAGCGACCGCCGCGTGGGCGTCCTGCAGCATCTCGTAGTTGTCGGAGTTGACCGGCAGGTTGGTGTGGACGTTGCCGTCACCCGCGTGCATGTGCAGCGCGACGAACACGCGGCCGCGCAGCACCTGCTTGTGGATCGCCTGCGCCTCGTCGAGGATCTGCTTGAACGCGCCGCCGTTGAAGATCGCGCGCAGCTCGGCGCGGATCTCCTGCTTCCACGAGATGCGGACCGTGCGGTCTTGCGTGATGTGGAACACGGTCGCGCCCGGCTGCTCGTCCGCGCGATCGGCGAACTTCTCGGCAAGCGCCTCGTAGCCGAGCTGCACCAGGTAGTGCTGCGCCTCGCGCAGCGGCTGGTCGAGCCGGTCGCGCACGAATTCCCAGCGTGCCCGCACGCGCTTGAGCAGCTCCAGCGCCTGCTGGACCCGGTCTTCGAGCAGTTCGGCGCTCGGGATCTCGTTCGCGTCGTCGGTCTTGCCGAGCGGCAGGTTGCCGGCGCGGAAGAAGGCTTCCAGCGCGTCGACGAGCTGCAGCTTGTTCTTCAGCGACAGCTCGATGTTGATTCGCTCGATGCCGTCGGTGTACTCGCCCATCCGGTTCAGCGGGATCACGACGTCTTCGTTGATCTTGAACGCGTTCGTATGCTTCGCGATCGCGGCCGTACGGCTGCGGTCGAGCCAGAAGCGCTTGCGCGCCTCCGCGCTGACCGCGACGAAGCCTTCGCCGCTCTTGCCGTTCGCCATCCGGATCACTTCGGACGTGGCGTGCGCGACCGCATCGGCATCGTCACCGACGATGTCGCCGATCAGCACCATCTTGGGGAATGAATTGCGCTTGCTCTTGGTCGCGTAGCCGACCGCGCGCAGGTAGCGCTCGTCGAGGTGCTCGAGGCCCGCGAGGATCGCGCCGCCCTGCTTCGACGTTTCGAACAGGTAATCCTTGATCTCGACGATGCTCGGGATCGCTTCGCGCGCCTGGCCGAAGAATTCGAGGCAGACGGTGCGCGTATGTGCGGGCATCTTGTGCAGCACCCAGCGCGCGGACGTGATGAGCCCGTCGCAGCCTTCCTTCTGCACGCCCGGCAGGCCGGCGAGGAACTTGTCGGTCACGTCCTTGCCGAGCCCTTCCTTGCGGAACCGACGGCCTTCGATGTCGAGCATCTCGCTCTTCAGCAGCTTCTCGCCCGGCGCGTACGCGCCGTCGAACCACTTCAGCTCGAAACGCGCGACCGCGATGTCGTGGATCTTGCCCTGGTTGTGCTCGTGGCGCGTGACTTCGAGCCAGTTGCCGTCCGGGTCGACCATCCGCCACCAGGCCAGGTTGTCGAGCGCGGTGCCCCACAGCACGGCCTTCTTGCCGCCCGCGTTCATCGCGACGTTGCCGCCGATGCACGATGCGTCGAGCGAGGTCGGATCGACCGCGAACACGTAGCCGGCCGCTTCCGCCGCCTCGGTCACGCGGCGCGTGACGACGCCCGCGCCGGAGAAGATCGTCGGCACCTTGTGCGCGACGCCCGGCAGCTCGGTCAGCTCGACCGCGCCGAGCTGTTCGAGCTTCTCGGTGTTGATCACGGCGGAGAACGGCGTGAGCGGCACCGCACCGCCCGTGTAGCCGGTGCCACCGCCGCGCGGGATCACGGTCAGGCCGAGCTCGAAGCAGGCCTTGATGAGGCCGGCGATTTCGGCTTCGCTATCGGGGGTCAGCACGACGAACGGGTATTCGACGCGCCAATCGGTGGCGTCGGTCACGTGCGACACGCGCGACAGCCCGTCGAAGCGGATGTTGTCCTTCTGCGTGCAGCGGCCGAGCGCCTTGGTCGCGCGGCGGCGCAGGTCGGCCATTTTCTCGAATTCGTCGGCGAACTCGTTGACCGCGCGCTGCGCGGCGGTCTCGAGCATCTCGACACGCGACGCGCGTTCGCGGCCCGCGTCGTCGCGGTGCTCGGTGAGATCCGCGCTGCGGCGCTTGCCGATTTCGGTCAGGCGGTGGTTCAGCGCCTCGATCAGCAGCGCGCGGCGCTTCGGGTTGTCGAGCAGGTCGTCCTGCAGGTACGGATTGCGGCGCACGACCCAGATGTCGCCGAGCACTTCATACAGCATCCGCGCCGAGCGGCCCGTGCGGCGCTCGGCACGCAATTCGTCGAGCACCGACCACGCCTCTTCGCCGAGCAGGCGGATCACGATCTCGCGATCCGAGAAGGACGTGTAGTTGTAGGGAATCTCGCGCAAGCGGGGCGCGGGGTCAGAGGCGACGGCGGCGGCCGCGCCATGCGGATCGAAAACTTGTGGTGCGTTCATGTTCGGACGACTCGGAGGGCCGATACACCGTGCACGGGCGTCGGCAAGCGCGTGGGCGCAATCTTGGGGAAATCTGTTCTGTTACCAGGCGCGCGGCTGTCCTTCTTGGGGCCGGAGCGGGCGACTCGCCCCTCCTGGCCGGCGACAGGGCCTGGCGGCACTCGGAACGATCAGCACGATCGCGCGCGGCGCGCATGCCGTTCGGCCGCGGGGCTGGCTGCGCGCGGCGTCGGCTTCAACGGTGCGATCCGAGGGTGCCTCTGCATCTTCCGATCCTTGATTCAAAACGGAATTCTAACCCATGATCGGGCCATGCGTGACACGTCGGACAGGTCGTGGGGCTATCGCCGCGAGCCGCGCCAGGACTGGCTCGGCGCGATTTCATGCGACCATTCGCCGTCCGTCCGGTCGGTAACCATGCGGTTAAACCGGTAAAAAGGGCCGTGCGAGCGCGCCGGCGCCCCGCCCGCGCGGCCCGGCGAGCACGCGCTCGGCATGCCGCTTGCATGCGGGCGGACCCTTGGCGCTATCATTGATCTTTTACCGTCTGCTTTCCGCACTGCACGCGAACGCCCATGGCATCCCACGATTACCTGAAGAAAATCCTCACCGCGCGCGTCTACGACGTCGCGATCGAGACGGAACTCGAATCCGCCCGCATCCTGTCGGCCCGGCTGCGCAATGCGGTCTACCTGAAGCGCGAGGACAACCAGCCGGTGTTCTCGTTCAAGCTGCGCGGCGCATACAACAAGATGGCGCACATTCCGGCGGACGCGCTCGCGCGCGGCGTGATTACGGCATCGGCCGGCAACCACGCGCAGGGTGTCGCGTTCTCGGCGGCCCGGATGGGCGTGAAGGCCGTGATCGTCGTGCCCGTCACGACGCCGCAGGTGAAGGTCGATGCGGTGCGTGCGCACGGCGGCCCGAGCGTCGAGGTGATCCAGGCCGGCGAGTCGTACAGCGATGCGTATGCACACGCGGTCAAGGTGCAGGAAGAGCGCGGCCTCACGTTCGTCCACCCGTTCGACGATCCGTACGTGATCGCCGGCCAGGGCACGATCGCGATGGAAATCCTGCGCCAGCACCAGGGCCCGATCCATGCGATCTTCGTGCCGATCGGCGGCGGCGGGCTCGCGTCCGGCGTCGCGGCCTACGTGAAGGCGGTGCGCCCGGAGATCAAGGTGATCGGCGTGCAAGCCGAAGATTCGTGCGCGATGGCGCAGTCGCTGGAAGCCGGCAAGCGTGTCGAGCTGAGCGAGGTCGGCCTGTTCGCGGACGGCACCGCCGTGAAGCTGGTCGGCGAAGAAACCTTCCGCCTCTGCAGCGAATACCTCGACGGCGTCGTGACGGTGAACACCGACGCGCTGTGCGCGGCGATCAAGGACGTGTTCCAGGACACGCGCAGCGTGCTCGAGCCGTCCGGCGCGCTCGCGGTCGCGGGCGCGAAGCTCTACGCGGAACGCGAAGGCATCGAGAACCAGACGCTCGTCGCGGTCACGTCCGGCGCGAACATGAACTTCGACCGGATGCGCTTCGTCGCCGAGCGCGCGGAAGTGGGTGAAGCGCGCGAAGCCGTGTTCGCGGTCACGATCCCCGAGGAGCGCGGCAGCTTCAAGCGCTTCTGCTCGCTCGTCGGCGACCGCAACGTCACCGAGTTCAACTACCGGATCGCCGATGCGCAGGCCGCGCACATCTTCGTCGGCGTGCAGATCAAGCGCCGTGGCGAATCGGCCGAGATCGCCGCGAACTTCGAATCGCACGGCTTCAAGAGCGTCGACCTGACGCACGACGAACTGTCGAAGGAACACATCCGCTACATGGTGGGCGGCCGTTCGCCGCTCGCGCTCGACGAGCGCCTGTTCCGCTTCGAATTCCCGGAACGGCCGGGCGCGCTGATGAAGTTCCTGTCGTCGATGGCGCCGGACTGGAACATCAGCCTGTTCCACTACCGTAACCAGGGCGCGGACTACAGCTCGATCCTCGTCGGGCTGCAGGTGCCGCAGGCCGATCGCGCCGAATTCGAACGCTTCCTCGCGGCACTCGGCTATCCGTATGTCGAGGAGAGCGCCAACCCGGCTTACCGCCTCTTCCTGTCGTAAAGGCGTCACGCATGAATCCCGAACATTCCCCGCTCGGCAAGGCCACCGTCTACGCCGCCCAGTACGACGCGTCGCTGCTGTTCCCGATCCCGCGCGCCAGTGCACGCGAGCAGCTCGGCATCACGTCGGCGCTGCCGTTCTTTGGCACCGACATCTGGAACGCCTACGAGCTGTCGTGGCTCAACGCGCGCGGCAAGCCGCAGATCGCGGTTGCGACGTTCTACGTGCCGGCCGAATCGCCGAACATCGTCGAATCGAAGTCGTTCAAGCTGTATCTCGGCTCGTTCGCGCAGACGACGTTCGACTCGATCGACGCGGTGCGCGATACGCTGAAGCGCGACGTGTCGGCCGCATGCGGCGCGACCGTCTCCGTGCAGCTCGTGTCGCCGCACGATTTCGGCAAGCTCGAAATGGAAGAGCTCGACGGGCTGTCGCTCGACCGGCTCGACCTCGACACCGACGTGTACGAACCCGATCCGTCGCTGCTGAAGGCCGCCGAGGACGAAGCGCCGGTCGAGGAGACGCTCGTATCCGACCTGCTGCGCTCGAACTGCCCGGTCACCGGCCAGCCCGACTGGGGCAGCGTGCAGATCCACTACGTCGGGCCGCAGATCGATCACGCGGGCCTGCTGCGCTACATCATCTCGTTCCGCAACCACACGGGCTTTCACGAGCAGTGCGTCGAGCGGATCTTCCTCGACATCCTGCACGCGTGCAAACCGGTGAAGCTCGCGGTGTATGCGCGCTATACGCGCCGCGGCGGCCTCGACATCAATCCGTTCCGCACCAACTACAACCAGCCGATGCCGGACAACGCGCGCAACGCGCGGCAGTGACGGCGGCGGGTAGCCGCCGCGTCGTGCAGTCGGCAACGCGCGGCAACGACCCCAGACAAAACAGCCCGGCCGGGTTCAACCGGCCGGGCTGTTTTTCATTACGCGGAGCAGCGCGGACGGCCTGCACTCACCCGCTCAGCGGCCGCTCCGGCAGGATCTCCACCAGGCGCAACAGGTAGCCGTCGGGATCCTGCACCAGCATCTCGACCTGGCCATGCTCGATCTCGTCTTCCCGATACCAGGACGTGCGCGGCTCGACGAACAGCGTCACGCCCGCGGCGCGAATCCTGTCGACGATGGGATCGAGCGCATCGACCTCGATCTGAAAATTGATCCCGCGCCCGAACGGCGGCTCCAGCGGGCCGGTCACCCAGCTCTCCGGGCTGTGCTGTTCGAGCATCAGTTGAGCGCCCCCGATCTCGAGATAGGCGAACCCGTCTTCCGGACGCTCGAAGCGAATCCGGAATCCGAGCACGTCGCGATAGAAGCGAATGCTTCCGGCAAGGTCCGAGCAAATCAGCTCCGGCACCAGCGCAGCCCATTCCATGCATGTCCTCCCCGTATGGTCATGCGGCACCTTACACGAACGAGCGGGATGCGTTGCGGCGGTTGCAGCCTCGGGCACACTACCCGCCGCTCGACCGGCGTCCCGCACATGACAAAACGGGCCCGGCGCACGTGAATGCGCCGGGCCCGTTGCGTAGCGGTTCGCCGTTGCGGTGTTACTTCGCCGGCGCCTTGTACGCGATGCAGTCGACTTCGACCTTGCAGTCGATGACCATGCTCGACTGCACGCACGCGCGTGCCGGCGGATGCTCGCCGAAGTACGAAATGAACACCTTGTTGAACGACGCGAAATCGCGTGCGTCGTCGAGCCACACGCCGCAGCGCACGACGTGCTCGAGGCCGTAGCCGGCTTCCTTCAGGATCGCGATCACGTTCTCGATCGTCTGCTTCGACTGCGTGACGATGCCGCCTTCGACGACCTCGCCGTTCACCATCGGCGTCTGGCCCGACACGTACAGCCAGCCGTCGGCCTCGACCGCGCGTGCGAACGGCATCACCTGGCCGCCCGTCCCCTTCGCTTCGCCTACGCCATATCGCTTCATCGTTTCACTCCTTGTTTGTCGGCCGGAGCCGGCGCTTCAGCGCCTGCTCCGGCCCCATGCAACGCACGGTTACGGATGCGCGCACCGACAGCGGCACGCGCGGCAGATCGGAACAACCACCGCGTTCAGAACGCGGCGTCGGCACTCGCCGGCACGCGCTCGCCGCGCGCGACGAAGCCACCGGCGCGCTCGCCGGTCGGCTGGCCGTTTTCATACGTGAGCACGCCGTTCACCCACACGGCATCGATCCCGTGCGCGGGCTGCTGCGGCTTCTCGAACGTCGCGGCGTCGATCACGCTCGTCGGGTCGAACAGCACGAGATCCGCGTGGTAGCCCACATGCACTTCGCCGCGCTTCGCGATCCCGTAGCGGCGCGCGGACAGCGACGTCATCTTGCGGATCGCCTCCTCGAGCGGCAGCAGGTTCGTGTCGCGAACGTAGTGGCCGAGCACGCGCGGGAACGCGCCCCACAGCCGCGGGTGCGGCAGCGGATCGTTCGGCAGGCCGTCGGAGCCGACCATCGTCGCGGGATGCGACAGGATCCGGCGCACGTCGTCCTCGGACATGTTGTGGTACACGGCGCCCGCCGGGCGGATGCGCTGCGCAGCTTCCTGCTCGGTCACGCCCCAGTCGGCAGCGATCGCCTTCAGCAGCTTGCCCGCCACTTCCGGGTGCGGCTCGGACCACGTGATCGTGATGTCGATGTCGCCCGTCACCTGCTTCAGGTCGAGCGTCGACGAGCTGCGGCTGTACGGATAGCAGTCGCAGCCGACCGGCTGGTAGCGACGCGCACCTTCGAGCGATGCAAGCACCTCGGTGCTGCGCCCCCAGTTCGACGGGCCCGCGCACTTCAGGTGCGAGATCACGACCGGCACGCGCGCATGACGGCCGACCTGGTACGCCTCTTCCATCGCATCGAGGATCGCGTCGAACTCGGTGCGCATGTGCGTGGTGTACAGCGCGCCCGCGTTCGCGAGCGGCTCGGCGAGCGCCACCACCTCTTCGGCGGGCGCCGCGAACGCGGAGCCGTACGCGAGGCCCGACGACAGGCCGAGCGCGCCGTTCGCGAGCGCCTCCTCGAGCTGCGCGCGCATGCCGGCAATCTCGCCGTCGGTCGCCGCGCGGTCGAGGCGGTCCATCTGGTTGTTGCGCAGCGCCGTATGGCCGACGAGCGCCGCGACGTTTACGGCCGGACGCGCATCGTTCACGGCCGCGACGTAGTCGGCGAAGGTCGGGTACTGGAACGCACCGCGCTCGCCGAGCAGGTTCATCGGGTCGGGCGGATCGCCCGCGAGCGTCACCGGCGACGCGCTGATCCCGCAGTTGCCGACGATCACGGTTGTCACGCCCTGCGAGATCTTCGGGATCATCTCCGGTGCGCGGATCACGTGCGTGTCGTCGTGCGTGTGCACGTCGACGAAGCCCGGCGCGAGCGCGCGGCCGTTCGCATCGACGACATTTTCGGCAAGCCAGTTCGACAGGTTGCCGATCGCCGCGATCACGCCGTTGCGGATCGCGACGTCGCGCGTGACGGGCGGCGCGCCGGTACCGTCGTAAAGCTGCGCGCCGACGATCAGCGTATCGGCGGCTTCGGGATGCGAATGCATGGTCAGTCTCCTACCGGTTGACGGTCTCCGCCGCCGCGATGCGCATCGAGCGCGTGCTTGATGCGACGCAGCGATTCTCGGCCCGCATCGCCGAGCCGCAATGCGACTCCGGTGACGAGCACGTCGATCGCCATCATCATCGCGTAACGCGATGTCGACGGCTTGTAAATGAAATCGGTTTCGAACGCGACGACCGGGATCAGGTGGTCGGCCAGCTTCGCGAGCGGCGACGCCGGCGCGGTGATCGCGATCAGCTTCGCGCCGTAGCGCTTCGCGAGCCGGCAGCTCTCGAGCAGCTCGGGCACGCGGCCGCTCACCGACAGCGCGACGACGACGGTGTCGCGCGACAGCGTCGCGGCCACCATCCGCTGCAACACGCTGTCCTGGTAGCTCGCGACGGGCCGGCCGAAGCGCACGAGCCGGAAGCGCAGCTCGTCGGCAAGCGCGGTCGAGCCGCCGCCCTGCCCGTACACATAGGTCATCTTCGCGGCGGCGAGCAGGTCGGCCGCCGCCTCGAACGACGTATTGCGCAGCAACTGATGGTTGTGCGCGAGCGCGACGCGGATCTCGTCATAGACCATCGACGCGGGGCTCGGGTCGTCGGCCGGCGCGTCGTCGGACGGCACCAGGAAGCGCTGGCCGACGGCCGCCGCCTGCGCGACCAGCACCTTCAGTTCGCGCACGTCGCGGCAGCCGACCGCTTTCGCGAAACGCGTGACCGTCGCGACGCTGACCTCCGCGTCGCGTGCCAGCGCACCGATGCTGGCATGCGCGGCGCGCGCCAGGTCGGCGAGGATGAACGCGGCGACCTTGCGCTCGGCTTCGCGCAGTTCGGGCGCGCATTCGGCGATCCGCGCGACGATGTCGAGGACCGGCGGTGCGGCCGGAGCCGGATGAAGCTCGGCCGCGAGCGGGACGGACGGAGTGGCGGGCGTATTCATCTGCGGAAAAAGGTGTGAAGCTCGATGTTACTAAATAACATCACCGCGCCGATGCTACTTTCTGTACCATCGGCGTGTCAACTTCAGTGCAATGCATAGTGATGATGGAGCGGGATGACATGAAAGTTACAAACTATCAGGAAGCAACGATCGATCCGTTCGGCAAGGGTCTCGGCAATCTGCCGAGCGCGAGCGTGCCGCTCGGCGACGCCGGCCGCCTCGAGTGGAACCTGCTTGCGGAAGACGTCAGCCTGCCGGCCGCCGTGCTCTACGAAGATCGCATCGAACACAACCTGAACTGGATGCAGGCGTTCGTCCAGAAGTACGGTGTCAAGTTTGCGCCGCACGGCAAGACGACGATGGCGCCGCAACTGTTCCGCCGCCAGCTCGACGCCGGTGCCTGGGGCATCACGCTCGCGACCGCGCACCAGACGCAGGCCGCGTATCACGGCGGCGTGCGGCGCGTGCTGCTCGCGAACCAGCTGGTCGGCCGCCAGAACATGACGATCATCGCCGGGCTGCTGTCCGATCCCGACTTCGAATTCTTCTGCCTCGTCGATTCGGCGGAGAGCGTCGACCAGCTCGGCAGCTTCTTCGGCGCACTGAAGAAGCCGCTGAACGTGCTGCTCGAGCTCGGCGTGCCGGGCGGCCGCGCGGGCGTGCGCGATGCCGCGCAGCGCGAGGCCGTGCTGGCCGCGATCGCGCGCTATCCGGACACGCTGAAGCTGGCCGGTATCGAACTGTACGAAGGCGTGCTGAAGGAGGAAGGCGAGATCCGCACGTTCCTGCAGGAAGCGGTCGCGCTCACGCGCGAGCTGGCCGAAGCAGGCCGCTTCGCGCGTACGCCGGCGATCCTGTCCGGCGCCGGGTCGGCGTGGTACGACGTGGTCGCGGAAGAATTCGCGAAGGCGTCCAACGCCGGCTTCGCGGAAGTCGTGCTGCGTCCGGGTTGCTACCTGACGCACGACGTCGGCATCTACAAGAAGGCGCAGACCGACGTGTTCGCGCGCAACCCGATCGCACGCACGATGGGCGAAGGGCTGCTGCCCGCGCTGCAGCTGTGGGCCTACGTGCAGTCGGTGCCGGAGGCGGATCGCGCGATCGTCGCACTCGGCAAGCGCGACGCGGCGTTCGACGCGGGGCTGCCGGAGCCGGCGCGCCACTTCCGCCCGGGCCGCGATACCGCGCCGCGCGACGTCGCCGCCGCCGAAGGCTGGGCCGTCACCGGGATGATGGACCAGCACGCGTACCTGCAGATTCCGCCGGGCGCGGACGTGAAGGTCGGCGACATGGTCGCGTTCGACATCTCGCACCCGTGCCTGACGTTCGACAAGTGGCGCCAGGTGCTCGTGCTCGATCCGAAGTTCAGCGTGACGGAAGTCGTCGAAACCTTCTTCTGATATCCATCGCGCGCCGCGCCCCGCCGCTCGTGCGGGGCGGCCGTCACGCGCGCTTCAAGCGGCCGGAGTACACTGCGCTTTCGTCCTCGGGGCCCCAGGCGGGCGTTGCACACGCCTGTCGCGCGGGCCCTCAACGCAGCTCCACTGGAGAAAGCCATGGCCGCGAAGAAGATCCTGTTCCTGACCGGCGATTTCGCCGAAGACTACGAAACGATGGTGCCGTTCCAGGCGCTGCAGGCCGTCGGCCACCACGTCGATGCAGTCTGCCCGGGCAAGCGCGCGGGCGACAAGATCAAGACCGCGATCCATGATTTCGAAGGCGACCAGACCTACACCGAGAAGCCCGGCCACCAGTTCACGCTGAACGCGGCGTTCGACGACGTCGACGCATCGCGCTACGACGCGCTCGCGATCGCGGGCGGCCGTGCCCCCGAATACCTGCGACTCGACCCGAAGGTGATCTCGCTCGTGCGCGAGTTCGCCGAAGCCGGCAAGCCGATCGCCGCGATCTGCCACGCAGCGCAACTGCTCGCGGCCGCCGACGTGATCCGCGGCAAGCGCATCTCGGCCTACCCGGCCTGCGCGCCCGAGGTGAAGCTCGCGGGCGGCGAATACGCGGACATCCCGGTCGACGCGGCCGTGACCGACGCGCCGTTCGTCACCGCGCCCGCGTGGCCCGCGCATCCGGCCTGGCTCGCGCAGTTCCTCGCGCTGCTGGGCACGCGCATTGAGCTTTGAACCCGCTTTGAACCGCAAGTGAATTGAGATGAGATGAAGGGCCGGGCCGGCGGCGGATGCGCGCCGCCCTGCCCCGTGCTTCAGCGCGCGACCGGCGTCGAGCCGACGTCCGCGATTCGCGACTCCAGCATCGCCAGCGCGCCCGACAGTGAATTCAGCACGTCGTCCGGCAATTGCGCCATCGTCTGCTCGAGGAACGCCTTGCGGCGCGGCAGGCACGCGTCGAACGCGGCGCGGCCGTCGTCCGTCAGCGTCACGTTGGTCACGCGATTGTCGCGAGCGTCGGATTCACGCTGGATCCAGCCGAGCGCGTCGAGCGACTTCAGCTGGCGCGTGAGCGCGCCCGGATCGACGCGCAGCACTTCGACGAGCTTCTTCTGCGACGAATGCCCGCCCATCGTGTGCAATGCGACCATGATGCGCCAGCGCGGCATCGGTTGCCCGACGTGCGCCTCGAACGCGGTCATGAACGCGCGATACGTGCGTCCGAATTGCTGCAAGATCGCGACGCGGTCCTGTTCTTCCATGCGCTCAGTTCTACTCGTTCAATCGTTCAGTCGGCCGCGACATGCGGTTCGATCTTGTGCCGCAGCGCGATCGGCGGCACGCGGCGGCACTGCCACACCGACACCACGGCGACCACAGCCGCCATCGCGACGCCCAGGTGAATCGCGCCAACGAGCGATTCGCGGGCCGCTTCCAGCAGCAGCGCGCCATTATGCCCGGCACGCGTCAGCTCCGCGACGAGACCGCCCTGCGCGGCGCGATCGATCAGGATCTGCGGATCGGCGAGCTGCGCATGCCACTGCATCGCATGATCGGCCGACAGCGCGCTGCGCACGCCGCTCGAATACATCTGGTTGACGAGGGTGCCGGTCAGCGCGGTGCCGACCATCCCGCCGACCATCCGTAGCGACTGCAGCAGCGCGGTCGCGATGCCGAGATGCTCGCGGCCGGCCGTCTGCTGCGCGAAAACGGTGAGGTTCGGCAGCACGAAGCCGAGCCCGATGCCGCCCGCGACCATCAGCGCCATCAGCACCCACTTCGGCGTCGTGTGGGTCGACACAACGATGCCCGCGCAGGTGATCGCGAACAGCACGAAGCCGACGTGCAGCATCGCGTTCGGATTGCGGATGCGCGTGACGACCCGGCCGTTCATGATGCTGCCGATCGTGATGAACACGACGAGCGGCGTGATCACGAGCCCCGCTTCCTTCGGCGACATCCCGAACCCGCCCTGGAACAGCAGCGGCGCGTAGAACAACAGCGAGAACATCGAGAAGCCGGCGAGGATCGCCAGCACGAAGAGCGCCGACAGCGCGCGGTTGCCGAACATGTCGAACGGCAAAATCGGCTGCGCGCAACGCTTCTCCCAGCGCCACAGGCCGAAACCGGCCGCGACCGCGACGACGAGCAGCAGCGACGCCCAGCTCGCGACGCCGTACTTCGGCAGCCATTCGACGAACAGCTGCAGCGCGCCGAGCGACAGCGCGATCAGCAGCGCGCCCGGCCAGTCGAGCCGCATCTTGCGATCGTGCTCGACGTGGCGCAGGTGCGGCAGGTAGCGCCACACGAACAGCAGCGACAGCAGGCCCACCGGCAGGTTCACGTAGAACACCGAGCGCCAGCCGAACGACTGGGTCAGCACGCCGCCGAGCGACGGCCCGACCGCGTTCGCGATGCCGAACGCGGAGCTCATCAGCACCTGCCAGCGCAGCCGCACGACGGAATCGGGGAACAGGTCGGGAATGCATGCGAACGCGGTGCCGACCAGCATCCCGCCGCCGATCCCCTGCAGCCCGCGCGCGAGCACGAGCATCAGCATGTCGTTCGCCATCCCGCACAGCACGGACGCGGCGGTGAACACGACGATCGACGCAATGACGAACGGCTTGCGGCCGTAATAGTCGCCGAGCCGGCCGAAGATCGGCACCGTGATCACGGAACTGAGCAGGTACGAGGTCGCGACCCATGCGTACAGGTCGAATCCGCGGAGCTCGGCGACGATGGTCGGCAGCGCGGTGCCGACGACGGTCTGGTCGAGCGCGACCAGCATGGTGACAAATGAGATCCCGATCATCGCCAGCAGCGATTCGCGGAATGGCAGGACTTGCCCGCTTGAATGGTGGGCGGCAGTATGGACGGCCATTTTTTGTTGGCGCAACTTTTGACGTGTCAAACAATCTCAAAATTCTAGCACGCCGGAGTAATCTAGGCTGGCGACGGTCAAATCGAACCAGACCGCCAAGGAGAAAGATGGAACCGATTTCAATTACCCCCGCGACCACGTTGTCGCCGGAGGATCGGGACGCGCTGTGGCGCGCGAAGCAGGTGCTGGAAAGCCCGTCGCTGACGATGAAGCTGACGGGCATGCTCGGCGCGCCGGTCGAAAAGATGATCGCCCGGCTGCCGGATTTCGCGACCGGCAAGATCAACGATGCGACCCAGCTCGCGCTGCGCAAGTGCCTGAACATTGCGCTGCGCACGCTCGGCAAGCCACCCGCGCCCGACGCCGAGCCCGACAAGCCGAGCAACCTGCTGCACAAGCTCGCGGTCGCGACGACCGGCGCCGCGGGCGGTGCATTCGGCTTTCTCGCGCTGCCGGTCGAACTGCCGGTGACGACGACGCTGATCTTCCGCTCGGTGTGCGACATCGCACGCAGCGAGGGCGAAGACCTGAGCTCGGTCGATACGCAACTGCAATGCCTGGCCGTGCTCGGCATGGGCGGCAATCCGGACAAGCAGGAAGAGGACGCCGATCTCGGCTATTTCGTGCTGCGCGGCGCGCTCGCGCAGGCGATCTCGAAGGCATCGTCCGACATCACGACGAAGGGCATCGCCGCGCACAGCTCGGCGGCCGTGTTCAAGCTCGTGCAGACGGTGGCCTCGCGCTTCTCGGTGCAGGTGACCGAGCAGATGGCCGCGAAGTCGATTCCGGCGATCGGCGCCGTGCTCGGCGCGACCGTCAATACGCTGTTCATCGACCACTTCCAGCAGATGGCGCACGGCCACTTCACCGTGCGCCGGCTCGAGCGCAAGTACGGCTCGGTGGCCGTCAAGGCCGCCTATCAGGCAATCGACGCCTCGCCGGCCCGCTGAACCGCACGTTCGACCGCGACGCGGCGCAGGAACGCGGCCGCGCGGTCGAGCGCGTCGCGCGATTCCGGCACCATCGGCGCGTACAGCTGCCACACGTGCGGCATGTCCGGCCACACCTCGATCTCCACCGCTACCCCGGCCGCCTTTGCCTTGTCGGCGACGCGGCGCGAATCGTCGAGCAGCACCTCGGTGCTGCCGACCTGGATATACAGCGGCGGCAGGCCCGCGAAATCCGCATAGAGCGGCGATGCGTATGGATTCGTGCCCGGCTCGTCGCCCAGGTACAGCTTCGCGGCCTTCGGCAGCGCCGCGCCCGCGAACATCGGATCGGCGCCGTCGTTCGTGCGCAGCGTGGCGCCGGTGGCGGCCAGGTCGGTCCACGGCGAGAACAGGATCGCGCCGGCCGGCAGCGGCTCGCCGCGGTCGCGCAGCGCAACGAGCGTCGCAAGCGCGAGGCCGCCGCCCGCCGAATCGCCGCCGAGCACGATCGATTCGGGCGGCGTGCCGAGCGCCAGCAGTTGCCGGTACGCGGCCAGCGCATCGTCGAGTGCGGCCGGGAAGCGGTTTTCGGGCGCCAGCCGATAGTCGAGCGAGAACGAGCGCACGCCCGCGCGCTTCGTCAGGCCGAACACGAGCGGACGGTGGGTCTTCGTCGAACAGAAGTAATAGCCGCCGCCGTGGAAGTACAGCAGCGTGCGGCCGGGGCCGCGACCCGCGCCCGTGTCGGTGCGTTCGAGCCATTCGCCGCGCAGCGGCGCGTCGCCCGGGCCATAGCACTGGCGCAGCCGGTAGCCCGACGGCGCACGGCGCGGCACGACCATTCGCAGGTCGGTAAAGCGCCGTGCGCGGGCAGGATCGAGCACCTCGCGCGTGGTCTCGGGCCGGAACTGCCAGCGCAGCAGCCAGCAGGCGAACTTGCTTTGCCAACTCATCGGACGCACTCCGTAATCACAGTGTGACGATGGTACGTGCGAACGTTCCCGCACCGCTCGACAAGTGCCTCTACTTGACATCCTCCCGCGCCTGAAGGCTCGGGATTCCTACCGCGTTTGAAACGATGATGCTTGTCTCAGATCGCCTCGGCGGGTTCCTGCTTCACGGAGCGGCCCGACTGCACCGGCTCTCCACAGGCTGCAACGCGGTGCCCCCGCGCCAGTATGTTGATCGCACCGACCACATCGGCATGGCCCTCATGCCCGCACCCGACACAGCGGAATGCCGCCTGCGACTGCCGGTTTCCGGCGCTCACGGATCAAACGCCGGCACTCAATTCGCCGGCATCACCTGGCCGCGGATCTCGCCGGACGGGTGATCCTTCGTATGGACGTTGAAATACCACTTGCCGCCCATCAGGTCGGTGACCTGCGCGTCGGTGAGTTCCTTCGAACCGTTGATCGGGCTCGCCAGTTCGTCCTTCGGAATCGGCACCTGCACGCCGGCGTTCTGGCCGACCGGTGCGGGCCCGTGGAAGTGCGCGGCGGTGGCCGGCCCCGTGAGGTGTTCGTACGTGACCTTCCACTGCAGCATGTGGGTGGCCGTGTCGTAGGTCGCCTCGACGTCGCCCGAGCCCTTGGTCGCCGTCGGCGGCACTTCGCTCGACGGCTGGAGATTGGCGGACAGGTGCACCGTTTCGGCAGCGGCGCTGCCGGCGGCCAGCACGCCCGCGAGTAACGCGACCTGGAGCAAACGCAGCTTGAGCATGGACTCTCCTTGTACGACGTTGTACGCCGCCCGAGCGGGGGCGCCAGACATGATGGTAGTCGATCGCCGCCGCGCCGGGAGCCCACCGAACGGCCATGCAGCGAATCGCCGCATCGCGCCCGGCCGGCCCGTTCGCGCGGCGTGCGACGCGCAGTCTGCGTCAACCTGGAATGGACCTTTGCAACCCGGTGACTGAATCCGCGCGCGGCCTTTCGCTACACTTCGTCTCACAGTTGCTTGTTTCCTTCGTCCGAAGGAGTCTGCGAGTATTCACGCGGCCGCCCGGCCGCGTTTTTTTTTGCGCACGCCGCCGTCGGGTCCGGTTCACACCGTATCAAGCATGACGAAGCGATCGCGCCGTTTCACGTCACGCGCGATAGCCGGGATCGATGCAGTCGACGATACGCTGCAGCGCGTCGAACGCATCCTGCCCTGCACCATGCTTCGGATCGAAATTCAGCGAATCGCGCACGCACCCTTCGAGCACGGGCGTCGCGATCGGCAGCGCATCGCCGATCGCATGCGTGGCGATCTGCACCTCGCACGCGCGATTGAGCAGCCACATCAGCGAGAACGTCTGCGCAAGTGTTGCGCCGATCGTCACGGGCCCATGGTTGCGCAACAGCAGCACGGGACGCCCGCCGGCGCTCTCGACGATGCGCCGGCCCTCTTCGAGATGCACGGTGATGCCCTCGAAGTCGTGATACGCGATCTTCCCGTACAGCTGCGCCGAATAGAAATTCGAGAACGACAGCCCGTCGCGCGAACAGCACACGGCCATCGTCGGCGTCGTGTGCACGTGCATCACGCAGTGCGCATCGGGCAGCGCCGCATGGATCGCGCTGTGGAACGTGAAACCGGCCGGGTTGATCGGCCAGTCGGAATGACCGATCACGTTGCCGTCGATGTCGATCTTCACAAGGTTCGACGCGCACACCTCGCGGTAATGGAGCCCGAACGGATTGATCAGGAAATGCCCGTCCTCGCCCGGCACGCGCAGCGAGATATGGTTGTAGATCAGCTCGGTCCAGCCGAGATGATCGAAGATGCGGTAAGCCGCCGCGAGCTGCACGCGCGCCTGCCATTCGGCTTCGGAGAAACGGGCGGGACGCGTGAACGGCTGGTTCGGAACACGTTGCATGGGGGAACTCCGGTTGCGGGTGTGCGCGGCCCGCGTGGTACGGGCCGCCTGGCGGCACCGTCCTGCGCGCCACATTAGTTGCGCGCACAACCATATCATCAATCCCCGCGCACCGGAAACGCGGGTTTAGCCGGAGCGCTTCCGTCCCCTTAAAGCTGGTCGTCGACCGGCAGCAGCATGAACATGCCGGTCATCAGGTTGCGCAGCAGCCCCGCGTGCGGATCGACGTGATAGGTGGTCGGCCGGCCGTCGTCGATGCCCGTCCATTCGAGTTCGGGCGACCCGCCGTTCGCCGGCGTCACGAGACTCACGCGGTAGCTGTCGTCCGGCTGCGTCACGCGCGCGAAGATCGTCGCGACCTGCTGCGCGAGCGCCGGGCTGTGGATCACGAGCGCCAGTTCGGTATTCAGGTGCGCGGAACGCGGATCGAGGTTCATCGAGCCGATCACGAGGATCTTCCGGTCGATCACGTACGCCTTCGCATGCAGGCTCGCCCGCGAGCGCGACCCGAACAGGCGCGCGCGCTGCCGGCCCGGCTGGGCCTTGAACTCGTACAGCTCGACGCCGTGCTGCAGCAGCGGCACGCGATACGGCCCGTAGCCGGCCTGCACGGCGACCGCATCGGTCGCGGCCAGCGAATTGGTGAGGATCGCGACCCGCACGCCGCGCGCGGTCGTCTCGCCGAGAATCTTCACGCCCGCGTCGTGCGGCACGAAATACGGCGAGAACGCGAGGAATTCCTGCTGCGCGCCGCGCGTGAGCTCGACCAGGCGCTGCATCGGCGGGCTCACGTATGCGTCGGTCGGCCGCGCGACCTTGTCGGGCGCGTCGACCTTGAACTCGGCCGGCGCCCACACCAGTGCGAGCTCGTCGCGCGCGATCTGCTGCGCGAGCGGCGTCGCGTTCAGCGGCTTCGCGTTGTACGGTTCGGCGTTCTGGCGCCAATGGCTGCGCAGCTCGTCGCGCGTCGCATCGAGGTCCTTCGGATCGAACGACTGGTGATTCAGCACACTCAGCGGGTAGCTGCTCGCACTCGACCAGTACGTGTCGAAGCTCGCCGAGACGTCGTTCGTCACCGGGCCCGCGGCCAGCACGTCGAGATCGCGGAACTGCAGCGTCGGGCTCGCGTTGAAGTATTCGTCACCGAGATTGCGGCCGCCGACGATCGCGATCTGGTTGTCCGCGATCATCGCCTTGTTGTGCATCCGGCGCGTGAAGCTGTCGATGCGCGTGAAGAAGTTGGCCGTGCGCTCGACCATGCCGTGCTGCGCCGCGCCGAACGGGTTGAACACGCGGATCTCGATGTTCGGGTGCGTGTTCAGCGCGGCCATGATGCGATCGATGTCGCGGAAATTCAGGTCGTCGACCAGCATCCGCACGCGCACGCCGCGATCGGCCGCGTACAGCGCAGCGGCGAGCAGCAGCTTGCCGGTGGTGTCCTCGGTCGCGATGTAGTACTGCATGTCGAGCGTCTTCGTCGCGGCCCGTGCGAGCGCGTGCCGGGCTCGTGGGCGTTCGATA
>NZ_JAAGPE010000126.1:0-238 GCF_017104605.1 Burkholderia sp. Ac-20384
GAAAAAAAAAAAACCCCCCCCCCTCTTCCCCCCCCCCCCCCCCCCCCCCCCCCCCCCCACCCCCCCACACCCCCCCCCCCCCCCACCCCCTCGCGTGTCTCTCTGACACCGTCACCTCCGCCCACCACCCAGCCCTCATCGCCACATCCACCCGGCCCGCCCCGGCTAGTCCTCTGCACAACATCACTCCGCACCCTCCACCCTGTGCACCACGCCGACCCACTCCTTGCACGCCCCC
>NZ_JAAGPE010000127.1:0-26797 GCF_017104605.1 Burkholderia sp. Ac-20384
TCCGGTCTGCGTGAAAGTGGTCAGCGATCGCCTGCCGCACAAGACCGAGGCCGGCGCGGTCGCGCTGAAGCTCGCGTCGCCCGAAGCCGTCGCCGCCGCGGTCGAGCGGATGATCGAACAGGTCGCGCACTACGCGCCGGACGTACGCGTCGAGCGCCTCATCGTCGAGAAGATGGCCGACGCCCCGCTGCTCCAACTGATCGTCGGCGTGACGCGCGAGCCTAATTTCCGTCTCGGCCTCGTGCCTCGCACCGGCGGCTCCGATCCGAGGCGCCGGCCGCCGCGCAGCGGCTCGGGTTTCCGGTCTGCGTGAAAGTGGTCAGCGATCGCCTGCCGCACAAGACCGAGGCCGGCGCGGTCGCGCTGAAGCTCGCGTCGCCCGAAGCCGTCGCCGCCGCGGTCGAGCGGATGATCGAACAGGTCGCGAACTACGCGCCGGACGTACGCGTCGAGCGCATCCTCGTCGAGAAGATGGCCGACGCGCCGCTGCTCGAACTGATCGTCGGCGTGAAGCGCGAGCCGAATTTCGGTCTCGCGCTCGTGCTCGGCACCGGCGGCGTGCTGGTCGAACTGATCCGCGACACCGCGACGCTCCTGTTGCCGGTGCGCGAAAGCGACGTGCGCGACGCGCTGCTCGGGCTGAAGCTCGGCCCGCTGCTGACCGGCTATCGCGGGCGGCCGAAGGCCGATCTCGATGCGGTGGTGGCGAACGTGATGGCGATTGCGCGCTTCGCGCAGGCGCACGCCGGCACGCTCGTCGAACTCGACGTCAATCCGCTGCTGGTGATGGCGCGCGGCGCGGTGGCCGTCGATGCGCTGGTGAGGCTCGACGCGTGACACCCGCCGGCCCGCTCATGCGTCGCGCGAGCGGGCCGGTGGCAACCGTGTGCGGCCGTGCGGGCGGTGCTTCGACGCAGTTCGTTCCATGACGCGCGCCGATCGCGCCGCCCGTGCTCACGCAATCGTCGCCGGGCGCATCGCGCAGCGCGGCGACGACGTCACAGTTCGACGCAGGCCCGGACCGGGTCGACGGGGCCGGCCCTGCCCGGCCCGTGCGGGAAAAAAGAATCAGAAGTTGTGCCGCATGCCGATGCGTGCGGCGGCCTGCGTGCGGCTCGTCGACGGCGTGAAGCTGTAGCCGATCACCGCATCGACGCCGCTCGACGCGCGCATCCAGTCGACGGCCGCATACACGTCGGTGCGTTTGGACAACGCGTAGTGCGTGCCGAGCGCGACTTCATGCCAGTGATGCCCTTCGAACGTCGTGTACTGGTAACCCGCGACGAGCGACAGCGGTGCGGTCGCCTGGTACACGCCACCCGCCTCGTACACGCGCATCGTCGACGATTGCCCGTAGCCCTTGAACGTCGTGTTGCTGAAGTCCGCGTTGAGCGTCAGCTTGCCGAGCACGTACGACGCGCCGATCCCGAAGATCGACTGCGAATCGATCGAGAACGGCGTCGAGTCGTGCAGGTCGGTGACGGCGCCCGTCGCCGGATCGACGCTCGCGACCGTCTGCCCGAGCATCGTCCTCACGCCCATCTGCGCATACGGATCGAGCGCCGCGAGCCCGCGCGGCGCATTGAGCCGCGTATAGTTGCCGCCCGCCGAGAAATCGCCGTGCGTGTAGCTCGCGCCCAGGCTCCACGCACTGCCGTCGTGGAAGCTGCCCGCATCGTTGCTGAACGAATACATGCCGCCGACCACGAGCCCGTGAAAGGCGTTGCTGACGAACTTCACCGCGTTCTGCAGCCGGTCGCCGCTCTGGCGGTCGAAGTCGCCGAGGTGCACGCCGTAGCCGCTGCCGAACGCGCTGACGTTGTAGTTCGCGGTGAAATCGAATGCGAAGTCGTACTGGTTGCCGAACGTCAGCGTGCCCCAGTCGTTGCCGAGCCCCACGTACGCCTGCCGCCCGAACATCGCGCCGCCCTGGTTCAGCTTGCCGGTGCCGAGCCGGAAACCGTTCTCGAGCTTGAACACGGCCTTGTTGCCGCCGCCGAGATCCTCGGTGCCCATCAAGCCGACGCGGTTGCCATACGACACGCCGTCGTCGAACAGGTACGCATGCCCGCCGCCCGTATTGTTCACGTAGGTGATGCCGCCGTCGATGATCCCGTACAGCGATACGCTGCTCTGGGCGTGTGCATGACCGTGGACCATCACCGACATCATGCCGGCCAGCAGGAAGCGCTTCTTCATTTTTCGGTGTCTCCGGTTTCCGCACGAGGCGGATCGATTTTTCGTTGTGCGTATTGTGCAGATGTGCCGCCCTGCTTCGTTTCGGCATCGCGGCGCTGGCGAGTATAGATTTCGTTGAATGAATGTTCAATCCGAATAAAGGCGAATCGGCACCGGTGTTTACACGCATCGGCGATATCTTTATTGAAAAAACGTTCAACCCGTCATAACATCGACCGGCAGCCCCCGCGGACGACGTGCGGGCCCGTTCCGAACCTCGGAGTGCACTGGATGACGACCACCCTCAGCCCCGCCGCCGAGCCGCGCCTGCGCTCGGCCTACGAAGGACAGAAGTCGCGCCCGTACGACCCGGCCGCGCCGATCGCGACACCGCTCGAACTGCATCGCTGCACCGTGCAGCCCGAGTGGGTCGACTACAACGGCCACATGAGCGAATCATGCTATCTGCTCGTGTTCGGCGACAGCAGCGATGCGTTCTTCCGCTACTTCGGCATCGACGACGACTATCGCGAGGCTGGCTGCTCGATCTACTCGGCGGAAACGCATATCCGCCACCTGCGCGAAGCGATGCTCGGCGAACCGCTCAGGCTCACGGTGCGGCTGCTCGACCTGGACGACCGGCGGCTGCACGTGTTCCATTCGATGCATCACGCGACGACGGGCGCGCAACTCGCGACCGGCGAGCAACTGCTGACCCACGTCGACATGCGCGCGAAGCGCTCCGCGCCGTTCCCTGCCGCGATGCGCCGGCATCTCGACGCGATTCACGCCGAACACGCGCGCGCGCCGCTCGAACCGCAGGCGGGCCGCGCGATCGCGATCCGCCGCCCCACGCCTGCTTCACGCTGATCTCGCCGACCCACGACGGAGTGTTCCCATGCAGACGAACGACGCCTGGCGCACGCGCGCCGGCCTGCTCGACATCGATTCCCGCGCATTCGTGGACGGCACGTTCCGCGACGCGCACGACGGCGCCACCTTCGCGTGCACGAGCCCGATCGACGGCCGCACGCTCGCGCAGGTCGCACATTGCCGACAGGCCGACGCCGACCTCGCGGTCGCGGCCGCACGGCGCGCGTTCGACAACGGTGCGTGGCGCGACGCGTCGCCGCGCGAACGCAAACGCGTGCTGCTGCGCTGGGCCGCGCTGATCCGCGAGCACGCGGACGATCTCGCGCTGCTCGAAACGCTCGACACCGGCAAGCCGATCGGCGACACGACCACGATCGACATCCCGTCCACCGCGTACTGCGCCGAGTGGTTCGCCGAAGCGATCGACAAGACGGGAGGCGAAGTCGCGCCGGCCGACGCGCATCTCGTCGGGCTCGTCACGCGCGAGCCGATCGGCGTGGTCGCGGCGGTCGTGCCGTGGAATTTTCCCGCGATGATCGCGATGTGGAAGTGCGCGCCGGCGCTCGCGGCCGGCAACAGCGTCGTGCTGAAACCGTCGGAGAAATCGCCGCTCAGTGCGCTGCGGCTCGCCGCGCTGGCCGCTCAGGCCGGGCTGCCCGCCGGCGTGCTGAACGTGCTGCCGGGCTTCGGCGATGCGGGCGAAGCGCTCGCGCGGCACCCGGACGTCGACTGCATCGCGTTTACCGGCTCGACCGCGGTCGGCCACAAGGTCGCGCGCTGTGCGGCCGATTCGAACCTGAAGCGCGTGTGGCTCGAGCTCGGCGGCAAGTCGCCGCAGATCGTGCTGCCCGACTGCCCGGACCTCGAACGCGCGGCGCGCACCGTCGCGCATGCGGTGTTCTACAACACCGGGCAAATGTGTACGGCAGGCTCCCGTTTGCTCGTCCATCGTGCGATCCGTGACGAACTCGTCGCGCGCGTGCTCGCGATCGCGCCCGAGTATGCGCCCGGCGATCCGCTGTCGCCCGCTACGCGCATGGGCAGCCTGATCGATGCCGCGCAGGTCGAGCGTGTGCTCGGCTACGTCGATGCGGGCCGCGACGAAGCGACGTTGCTCGCGGGCGGCAAGCGCGCGCGCACCGGGAGCGGCGGCCAGTACGTCGAACCGACCGTGTTCGACTGTCCGCGTGCCGATGCGCGGATCGTGCGCGAGGAGATTTTCGGGCCGGTGCTGGCGGTCACGGCGTTCGACGATCTCGATACGGCCATCGCGCACGCGAACGACACGCGCTACGGGCTCGCGGCATCGGTGTGGACGGCCAACCTGACGACCGCGCACGAAACCGCGCGCCGGCTGCGGGCCGGCACGGTGTGGGTGAACGGCTACGAGGAAACCGACGACATGAACTTTCCGTTCGGCGGCTTCAAGGAATCGGGCAACGGGCGCGACAACTCGCTGCACGCGCTGGAGAAATATACGGAGCTGAAGTCGACGGTGATTCGGTTGCGGTGACGCGAAACGGGCGGCGCCGGCCACCCGTTTCGTCATGCATTCGATTTGTCTGAACAACCGAGCACACGGCAATTCATTCCAGACAGGAAACAATCAATCGCCATCCGGCGATTCACCTCGCCGCGCGCACGCTCTAGACTGTCGCATCGCTCCCCTCCCGGACCCACGCAATGACCGACGTCCTGCCGCTGACCACCGATCCCGAGTCGGGCCTCCAGTACCGGCTGCGCCCGGCCACCGGCCGCCCCGCCGCCCGCCTGTTGCTGCTGCATGGCGTCGGCGGCAACGAAACCAACCTGCTGAACCTGGCCGACGTCATCGATCCGCGCATCGAGATCGCATTCCTGCGCGGCCCGCTCACGTTCGGGCCCAACCAGCATGCGTGGTTTCCGGTGCGCTTCGGCCCGACCGGCCCCGAAATCGACGCGGCCCGCGCGGACGCGAGCCGCACCAAGCTGATCACGCTGCTGCGCGCCTTCCACGCCGGCGGTGACGCGGGCGCCGCGTTGCCGACGGTGATTGCCGGCTTCAGCCAGGGCGGCATCATGAGCGCGAGCGTCGGCCTCACGTCGCCGCAGGACGTCACCGCATTCGCGGTGTTGTGCGGGCGCATCCTGCCCGAAATCGATCCGCTGATCGCGCCGCGCGATGCACTCCGCCCGCTCCATGCGCTGATCGTGCACGGCCGCTATGACGACAAGCTGCCCGTCGCATGGGCCGACACCGCCGACGCGAAACTCACGGCGCTCGGCGTCGCGCACGATACGCGGCTGTACGCGGCCGGCCATGAACTGACCGCGGAAATGGCCGCCGATTTCGGCCGCTGGGTCGGCGAGCGCACCGGGTTGAACTGACTGTAACGGGACGCCGGGGCGCCGGCCGCGAACGACCCGGCGCGCCCCTTCTTCAGGCGCCCCGCGCCGGATCGGCGACGGCGCGCGTGGCCGCGGACGCACGCGCATCCGCCGCCTGCTCCCGCGCGGCACCGCGCTTCGCCAGCTTCCAACCGACCACCAGCGCGAGCACGACGACCGGAATCGTCGCGATGGTCCACGTGCCGCCCGGATAGTCGAATGCCATCAGCACCAGCACGCCGACGAGGAAGGCCAGCGTGAGCCACGACGTGAACGGCGCGCCGGGCATCCGGAACGACACGGCCTTCAGCTCGCCGCGATCGACCGCGCGGCGGAACAGGATCTGACACATGACGATGAAGCCCCAGGTCGTGATGATCCCGAGCGACGCCATGTTCAGCACGATCTCGAACGCCTGGGCCGGCACGATGTAGTTCAGCGGCACGCCGATCGCATTGATCGCGACCGTGATCAGGATCCCGCCGTACGGCACGCCGCGCGCATTCATCCGCGACACGAAGCGCGGCGCCGAACCGCCCATCGCGAGCGAGCGCAGCACGCGCCCGGTCGAATAGAGGCCGGAGTTCAGGCTCGACAGCGCGGCGGTCAGCACCACGACGTTCATCACGGTGCCGACGTACGGCACGCCGAGCTTGCTGAAGAACGTCACGAACGGGCTTTCGTGCGCGCTGTACGCCGTCCACGGCAGCAGCATCGTCAACAGCACGACCGAGCCGACGTAGAACAGCGCAATGCGCCACATCACGCTGTTGATGGCCTTCGGCAACACCTTGCGCGCATCGGCGGTCTCGCCCGCCGCGACGCCGACGAGCTCGATGCTCGCGTAAGCGAACACGACGCCCTGCACAATCAGCACGGCCGGCAGGATGCCGTGCGGAAAGATCCCGCCGTGATCCGCGACGAGATGCAGCCCCGGCATCTGGCCAGCGACCGGATGGCCGCTCGCGAGAAACACGGCGCCGACCGCGAGGAACACCGCGAGCGTGCCCACCTTGACGATCGAGAACCAGAACTCCATCTCGCCGAACACCTTCACGCCGATCATGTTCATCACCGACACGATCCCGAGCGCGCCGAGCGCGAACACCCACTGCGGCACGTCCGTAAACACGGCCCAGTACTTCATGTAGATCGCGACCGCGGTGATATCGACGATGCCGGTCGTCGCCCAGTTCAGGTAGTACATCCAGCCCGCGACGAACGACGCGCGCTCGCCCATGAACTCCCGTGCGTACGACACGAAGCTGCCGCTGGTCGGTCGGTGCATCACGAGCTCGCCGAGCGCGCGCATGATCAGGAACGCGAACGCGCCGCAGACGAGATACACGAGCGCGAGCGCGGGCCCCGCGTGCTGCAGGCGGCCGCCCGCCCCGAGAAACAGGCCGGTGCCGATCGCACCGCCCATCGCGATCATCTGCACGTGCCGCGGCTTCAACTGCTTCGCGTAGCCGGCTTCGTGCGACGCGAACATCGCATCGGGGTCGGCATGACGGAAATCCGCGCCGCCGGCCGGATCGGCCGGGCGCTCGCTGTTGTGTGTCATCGTGAGTCTCCAATGTTTCTTGATGTGTCGCGCCCCGCGCGGGGCGCGCTTCTGGCTCTATCGGGCGCGGGCCGCCGGCGGCATGTGCCGGCGCCGCGCAGCCGGCGTCAAAGCACGCGCGGCCGGATCAGTGCTTCGGGCTGCAGCGCTTCTTCGACCTGCGCATCGGTCATCCACTCGCGCTCCAGCACGACCTCGCGGATCGACTTGCCGGTCGCGTGCGCTTCGGCCGCCACGGCGGTCGCGCGCTTGTAACCGATGTACGGGTTCAGCGCGGTCGCGAGCGCGACCGAGCGCTCCATCGTTTCGCGCAGCCGCTCCGGGTTCGCGGTGATCCCGCTCACGCAACGCTGCGCGAGCGTCGTGCACGCGGCCGTCAGATGGCTGAAGCTGCGGAACAGCGCGCTGGCGATCACCGGCTCGAACGCATTGAGCTGCAGTTGCCCGGCTTCGGCGGCGAAGGTCACGGTCAGGTCGTTGCCGAACACCTCGAACGCGACCTGGTTCACGACTTCCGGGATCACCGGATTCACCTTGCCGGGCATGATCGACGAACCGGCCTGCACGGGCGGCAGGTTGATTTCGCCGAACCCCGCGCGCGGGCCGCTCGACAGCAGCCGCAGGTCGTTGCAGATCTTCGACAGCTTCACGGCGATCCGCTTGAGCACACCCGACACCTGGACGAACGCGCCGCAATCCTGCGTTGCTTCGATCAGGTTCGGCGCGGTGCTCAGGTCCAGCCCGGTAATGCGCCGCAGCGCCGCCAGCGCCTTCTCCGCGTACTGCGGATGCGCGGTGATCCCCGTGCCGATCGCGGTCGCGCCGAGGTTGATCTCGCGAATCAGCCAGCCGGCTTCCTGCAGGCGCGCGATGTCTTCCGTCAGCATCACCGCGTAGGTCGAGAACTCCTGGCCGAGCGTCATCGGCACCGCGTCCTGCAACTGCGTGCGACCGAGCTTCAGCAAGCCGGCGAACGCGTCGGCCCGCTCCGCGAACGCATCGCGCAGGCGCGCCATCGCTTCGAGCAGGTGCTCGACCGCGAAGCAGGTCGCGACGCGGATCGCGGTCGGATAGACGTCGTTGGTGCTCTGCGCGAGGTTCACGTGCTCGTTCGGATGCAGGTATTCGTACTGCCCGCGCGCATGCCCCATGATTTCGAGCGCGCGGTTGCAGATCACCTCGTTCGCGTTCATGTTGGTCGACGTGCCGGCGCCGCCCTGGATGATGTCGACGATGAACTGGTCGTGCAGCCGCCCTTCGCGGATCTCGACGCACGCGGCGGCGATCGCATCACGGTACGGCTGCGGCAGCAGCCCGAGCTCACAGTTGGCGTCGGCCGCGGCCTCCTTCACGGCGGCGAGCGCCATCACGAGGTACGGCAGCGACGCAATCGTGCGGCCCGAAATGTCGAAATTCTCCTTCGCGCGCAGCGTATGAACGCCGTAGTACGCCTCATCCGGAATACTTCGTTTACCTAAAAGATCCGCTTCGACGCGGAAGCCGTTTTCTGTCATCGTGCCCTCCTGGGTGTCTCGTGCCGCTCGTCGTTCGCCGCTTCCCGACGCGACGGGTTCGCATTCTATGCCTTTGCAAAAACAAGCTCGCTTCTGTATTATCGAAAGCGGTTTTGCGTGGGACGCAACAGCGAGAATCGAATGAAAAAAGGCGCGAGAGAAACCGGCATCGATCACATGGGCGCGATGCGCGCGTTCGTCAGAGTGGTCGAAACGGGGAGTTTTTCGGCGGTCGCGAAGGAGATGCATGTGTCGACGTCCACCGTCGCGCGCAAGGTCACGGCGATCGAGGAGGCGCTCGGCGTCGCGCTGCTGCACCGCTCGACGCACAGCGTGACGCTCACCGAAGCCGGCCATATCTACCTGGAACGCGCCGTCACGCTGATCGCCGATCTCGACGACACCTTGCGCGTCGTCGCCGAGCTGAATGCGCAGCCGAGCGGCCCGCTGAAGCTCACCGCGCCGGTGGCATTCGGCCGCCGCCATCTGGCGCCGCTGGTCGCACCGTTTCTCGCGCGCTACCCGACGATCCAGCTCGACGTACGGCTCACCGACAACCACAACGACCTCGTGGCCGGCGGCTTCGATCTCGACATCCACGAAGGCGAGAACTACCTGGACAACCTCGTCGTCCACCGCCTGTCGCGTAACGACAGCATCCTGTGCGCGACACCCGGCTATCTCGACCGCTGCGGGCGCCCGTCCACGCCGGACGAGCTCAAGCAACACAACTGCCTGCGCTACGTGCACCCGGAAGGCGATCCGCGCTGGGATCTCGTGAACGGCGATGCGCATCACAGCCTGTTGCCGGCCGGCAACCTCGTCACCGACCATTCGGAGCTGCTGCTCGAAGCGACCTGCGCGGGGCTCGGCATCGCGGAGTTCGAGATCTGGCTGGTGCGCGACCTGCTCGCGAGCGGCCGGCTCGAAGCCGTGCTGCCGCGCTACCGGCTGCAGAACCGGCTGACGGGCGAATACATCTACATTGCGTATCTCGCGAACCGGCGCAGCTCGGCGAAGCTGCGCGTGCTGAAGGACTTTCTCGCGGAACACCTCGCGCATGTCGGCGAGCTGTCGGAGCTGGAACTGACGAAGATTCGCGGCGCTTAGCGCGTAGCGCACGCGCTCGCCTTCACGCTCGCGCCGGCCGACAGGCAGACGCGCGCGCACGCCGCCATGCACGGCCCGGGTCGCGGGCCGGCGGCGTCAGCGCATCCGCACCGTTCAGCCCGGCTGCAATTCGAACGGGAACGCGGCGTGCCCGATCTCGACGCCCTGTGTGTTGACCATCCGCGGCCGATGGAAGCCGGCCAGTGGCGCACGCTGCGCGGCCGTGCCGATCTGCAGCCGCTCGAGGAGTTCGCTGACCACCATGTAGAGCACGTCGAGATTGCCGTCCTCGATCTTCACCGAGATGCCGAGCGCGCCGTCAGCGCCCAGCGCCCGCGTGCGCTCGGACGCCCGCACGCCGATCCCGTAGCACGCATCGGCGCCGAGCTTGCCGACCACCTGCCCGCCGAACGCGTTCATCAGCACCGTGCAATAGCGCCCGTCGCCGGCAACCAGCTCCGGATAGGCGGTCATCGCACGATGAATCCGCGCCAGCGCACGCACGCGATCGGTGATCGCGTCACCGCCCGCCTCCACCGTATCCGCGCCGTCGGCCAGCGACGCGTAGAGCCGCGCGAGCCGGTCGAGCGAAAACGCCGGCGTCGGCAGGTTGCACCCGTCGATCGCCCAGCCCACTTCGTCGTCACGCAGCCCGCACGCATCGGCCACCACGTGCTTCACGCGCATCTGCATCGGATGATCGGGCAGATGGTAATCGGCAATCGCGGCGCCGATCGCCTGCGCGCCGGCCAGCATCCCGACATGCTTGCCCGAACAGTTGCTGCACACGCCGGTCGGCGTGTAGTCGCGCTTGATCCACGAGCGGTACACCGCGTCGGACAACGGCGGATGGCCGCCGCAACGCAAGTCCGATTCGTGTGCAGCGACCTTCGCGAGCATCGCGCGCGTGCGCTCGATATGCCGGTCCTCGCTGCTGTGCGACGCGCACATCAGCGCGATGTCCGCATCGTCGAAGCCGAAGCGTTCGGGCGCGCCCGTCTCGATCACCGACAGCGCCTGCGCCGGCTTGGCCGCCGAGCGCGCCAGCGTCATCCGGAACGGATCGCCGAACCGGGCCAGCAGCCGGCCGCGTGCATCGACCACCGCCACATGGGCGACGTGCGTGTTCTCGATCGCCTCGCCTCGGTACGTGACGACTGCTGCGCGTGGGGTGTCCATCGTGTGTTGTCTCCTTGCTCGGGGCCTGCTTGCCGGGGCCCGTCCAACCGGTACGGCAGTGTATCGAGTCACTGCCGCCGCACGCACGGGCGGGCGATGGAAAGCCGTATTGCACGCGACGCAAAGGCGATCCCGCCCCCACGAAAACCTGACCGAATTAGTACAAAACCCATTCGATCGTTTACAGAATTGGTACCAATCCGTACAATTGCGACCGCAAACGCGAATCATACGCATTTACATTGACGTTTTCCGATGTTCGGCGCGGCCCGGCCGGTATCGAGAAGACGCACCTGCTCACCGAACCTTCTGCTGCCTCTCGATATGCCCGCCCAGTTCAAGACGAGGCCTCGCGCCCTCGTGTCGGCGCTGACCTGCTCCGTTTTCCTGACGCCGCTGCTCGCCTCTGCCCAAGCCGCCCCTGCTTCCGCCCCCGCCGCCGACCAGCCCGCCCCGTCCGCCGACGTGCAGGCGACGCTGCCGACGATCAACGTCAAGTCGACCGCGCCGTCGGACATGCAGGTGAAGCGTTCGCCGTCGTACAAGTTCACCGCGCCGCTGCTCGACACGCCGCGCTCGATCACGGTGATCCCGGAGCAACTGATCAAGGAAAAGAACGTCACGTCGTTCGCCGACGCGCTGCGCTCGGTGCCGGGCATCACGTTCCTCGGCGGCGATGCGGCCGCGAACCCGTCGGCCGACCGCCCGGTGATCCGCGGCTTCGAATCGCGCAACTCGATCTTCGTCGACGGGATGCGTGACTCGGGGCTGCAGAACCGCGAAACGTTCGCGGTCGAGCAGATCAGCGTGATCAAGGGCCCCGATTCGGTCTATGCGGGCCGCGGCTCGGTGGGCGGCAGCATCGACATCGTCACGAAGACGCCGAAGAACGACGACTTCATCAACAGCAGCATCGGCTTCGGCACCGACGGCTACAAGCGCGCGACGGTCGACGCGAACCACAAGATCAACGACACGACGGCCGTGCGCCTGAACGTGATGGGTCACGACGCGAACCAGGCCGGCCGCAACGACGTGTACAACAAGCGCTGGGGCGTCGCGCCGTCGATCGTGTTCGGGCTGAATACGCCGACCACGGTCACGGTCAGCTACTACCACATGAACTCGTACGACATGCCGGACTTCAGCGTGCCGTTCCGCGCGTCGGGCGGCACGCCGGTGCCGACCGATCGCGGCCAGTTCTTCGGGCTGAACACGCGCGACTACCGCTACGGGCAGACCGACACCGCCCAGGTGCGCGTCGAGCACAAGCTCAACGACGACTGGAAGCTGAAGAACACGACGATGTTCGGCCGCTCGACGCTCGACTACGTCGCGACGAACCCGCAGATCCTCGCGTCGAACCCGAACATGCTGAGCCTGCAGGCGAAGAGCGGCAAGTACGCGCTCAACGGCTTCTCGAACCAGACCGAAGTGACCGGCAGCGCGAGCCTGTTCGGCATGAAGCACACGATGACGGCCGGCGTCGAGTTCAGCCATGAACAGGCGCGCTACGAGGGCTACCTCGTGTCGGATTCGGCCGGCAACAACATCCGCTCGGGCGGCCCGTGCTCGGTGGCCGGCAACTGCACGCCGCTCGCGGGCGGCTGGAACCCGAACATGCCGTGGACCGGCAACATCGTGCTGAACGGCGACAAGGGCTTCCCCGGCCCGACGACGAACACGCGCACCGACACGGTTTCCGCGTACATCTTCGATACCGTGAAGCTGTCCGAGCGCTGGCAGTTCAACACCGGGCTGCGCTTCGACCGCTACGACACGACCGGCAAGCAGGCCGGCGTGGCCGACCTGTCGAACACGTCGAACCTGTTCAGCTACCAGTTTGGCCTCGTGTTCAAGCCGGTGAGCAACGTGAGCCTGTATGCGTCGTACGGCACGTCGTCGAACCCGCCAGGTGCGAACAGCGGCCTCGGCGGCGGCACCGACCAGATCACCGCGACGAACCAGGATCTCGCGCCGGAACGCTCGCGCAACATCGAGATCGGCGCGAAGTGGGACGTGCTGCAGGACCAGCTGTCGCTCACGTCGGCGCTGTTCCAGACGGAGAAGACCAATGCGCGCGTGAGCGACGGCCTCGGTCACACGGTCAACGCGGGCAAGCAACGCGTGCGCGGCGTCGAATTCGGCTTCGCGGGCAATGTGACGCCGAAGTGGCACGTGTTCGGCGGCTACTCGTACCTGAACGCGATCACGACCGATGCAGGCCCCGGCAGCCCGGGCGCATCGGGCCTGCCGATGGTGATGGTGCCGAAGCACAACTTCACGCTGTGGACGAGCTACGACGTGATGCCGAAGCTCACGCTCGGCGCCGGTGCGACGGTGATGAGCCAGACCTACGCGTCGGTATCCGCGACGACGAAGAAATGGACGCCCGGCTACGCACGCTTCGACGCAGCCGCAACCTGGCGCGTGAACAAGACGATGGACGTGCAGCTCAACGTGCAGAACCTGTTCGACAAGAAGTATTACTCGAGCGCGTATCCGATCTACGCGACGTGGGCGCCGGGCCGTTCGGCGATGGTCACGCTCAACTTCTATCAGTAATGCCGTTGGCGGCGGGAGGGCGTGGTACGCCCTTCCCCGCCACGCTCACCACGGCAGCGAGTACGTCTTCACGTTCGTGAAGCTCTTCATCGCTTCCTGTACGCCTTCCTTGTACCCCAGCCCCGAATCCTTCACGCCGCCGAACGGTGTCAGTTCGAGCCGGTAGCCCGGCACTTCGCGCACGTTCACGCTGCCGACTTCCAGCTCGGTGATGAAGCGCGTGATGCTGTCGAAGCGGTTCGTGCAGACCGACGACGACAGCGCATAGTCGGTGCTGTTCGACATCCGGATTGCTTCGTCGATGTCGCTGAAGCGCATGATCGGCGACACGGGGCCGAAGGTTTCGTATTTCACCAGCGGCATGTCGGGCGTCACGCGATCGATCACCGTCGGTGAATACAGCGCGCCGTTGCGGACGTTGCCGACCAGGAGCCGCGCGCCGCGTGCGATCGCGTCGTTCACCTGCTGCTCGCAGAACTTTGCGGCCGCCTCGTCGATCACCGTACCCATGTCGACCGACGGATCGGCCGGATTGCCGTACGACCACGCACGCGTCTTCTCGACCACCAGCTCCGTGAAGCGATCGGCTACCGACTCGTGCACGAGCATCCGCTTGATCGCCGTGCAGCGCTGCCCCGAGTTTTTATACGAACCCGACACCGCCAGCGTGCTCGCTTCGTCGAGATCGGCATCGTCCATCACGATGATCGGATCGTTGCCGCCGAGTTCGAGCACCGCGCGACGGTAGCCCATCCGCGACGCGATCGACTTG
Source organism: Burkholderia sp. Ac-20384 (assembly GCF_017104605.1). Taxonomy (NCBI): domain Bacteria; kingdom Pseudomonadati; phylum Pseudomonadota; class Betaproteobacteria; order Burkholderiales; family Burkholderiaceae; genus Burkholderia; species Burkholderia sp. Ac-20384. The sequence continues at coordinate 14,123 of NZ_JAAGPE010000127.1, forward strand.
CCGATCGACACACCGCCCGTGAACGTGATCAGATCGATCGCCGGGTTCGTGATCAGCTCGTCGGCGATCTCCCGCGGGTCGCCGGTGAGCACCTGCAGCATCTGCGGCGGCAGGCCGGCTTCGTACAGGATGTCCGCGAACAGGTAGCACGACAGCGGCACCTTCTCCGACGGCTTCACGACCATCCGGTTGTTGGTGGCCACCGACGGCACGATCTTGTGCGCGACCTGGTTCATCGGGTGGTTGAACGGCGTAATCGCGGAAATCACGCCGAGCAGCGGATCACGCTGCGTATACACGCGGCGCTTCTTGCCGTGCGGGGTCAGGTCGCACGAGAAGATCTGCCCGTCGTCCTTCAGCACTTCACCGGCGCCGAACGTCAGTACATCCGCCACGCGGCCGGCTTCGTAAGTCGAATCCTTGACGCACAGGCCGGACTCGGCCGTGATCAGCCCGGCAATCTCGGCCGTGCGCGCGCGCACGATCTCGGCCGCTCGACGCAGGATCGCCGCACGATCGTGCCGCGTGAGCGCAGGCCGGTAAGCGCGTGCGACCGCGAACGCGCGCCGTACGTCATCCAGCGTCGCCTGCGGCACGGTGCCGACCAGCGAGCCGTCGTACGGGTTGCGCACGTCGATGACTGCGTCGCGCCACACGCGCTGCCCGTCGATGCGCAATGCTTCGTGCCGCACGTCGGATGCGGGAATCGGCTTCAGGACCGTGCTCATGTCGTCTCCGTCTTCGTGTAGCGTGATCGTGGCCACGCTTTCGGTTAACGCACCACCACCAGCCCTTCGTATTCGAGGCAGCGGCACAGCGTCGCCCATGCCGGCGTATCGGGCCATTCACGCGCGCGGGCATCGATGCGGATCGGCCGGCCGAATTCGCGCGACGCGCACGCCAGCAGCGTGTGCGCGATGCCGCTGCGCCGATACGCGGGTTCGACGAACAGCCGCGTGAGCGCCGGCGATCGCGCGGCGCCGCCACCACCGCCATCGTCGTCGATACCGAGTTCGCCGATCGCCTCGTCGTCGCGATACGCGACCGCCGTCGCACGTGCGTCGTCGAACACGATGCGGATCACGCGCTCGCAGCGATCCCTGAATACGACGACGTGCATGGCGCCCCTCTCCTTTGCATCACGCTGCAGGCGAACGCGATGCGCGCACGCCTCCCTGCGCCCGCGAACCGGGGACTTATCCGGATCGTCCAGGGGCGACGGTTTGAGTATCGTCTTGCCACGTCGGCGCGCAGTAGTGCCAGACGACACATTTCATTGAGTCCACATCCGCGGCGCGACGCGCGTATTCTCGCGACACCGCGCCCCTCGCGGGCCGCGCGCACACCACGCGCACCGCCTCGCGTTTCCCGCACCGATCACAGGAGGAAGCATGCCGAGTCGTACCCCGACCGCCTTATGGGCCCAGCAGTTCCGGCGGTCGTCGGCGTCGAGCCTGCAGGACCAGATCCGGCGGATGCTCGTGGCCGCGATCCTCGACGGCCAGCTCGCACCCGATGCCGCGCTGCCGTCGAGCCGCGAGCTCGCCGACCAGCTCGGCGTCGCGCGCAACACCGTCGTGCTTGCGTACCAGATGCTCGTCGAAGAGGGCTACCTGATCTCGCGCGAACGCAGCGGGCACTTCGTGAACCCGAAGATGCTCGAGGGCCTGCCCGGCTTCGCGGCCGCCAAGCCTGCTGCACAGCCCGGCGGCGGCGACGAAACGCCCGGCCGCCCCGCATGGGACACGCGCATCGCGCATCCGCCGTCGAGGCAGCGCAACATCGTGAAACCCGCGAACTGGCAGCACTACGAATTTCCGTTCATCTACGGGCAATTCGACCAGTCGCTGTTTCCGACCAACGACTGGCGCGAATGCTGCCTGAAGGCGCTGTCGGTGATGGAGATCCGCAACTGGGCGCCCGACCTGATCGAGCGCGACGACGAATCGCTGATCCAGCAGATCCGCACGCGCGTGCTGCCGCGGCGCGGCGTGTTCGCGATGCCCGACGAGATCGTCGTCACGAACGGCTGCCAGCAGGCGCTGTACCTGATCGCGGACCTGCTGTGCGGCAAGCACACGACGGTCGGCTTCGAGAACCCCGGCTATCCGGACGCGCGCAACATCTTCGAGAACCGCAACGCGCGGCTGCTGCCGCTACCCGTCGACGGCCACGGGATCGCACCCGCCACGCTCGGCGATACGCTCTCGCGCTGCGATTACGTGTACGTGACCCCGAGCCACCAGTGCCCGACCACCGCGACGATGCCGGTCGAGCGGCGCCGCGCGCTGCTCGATTGCGCGCAGCAGCACGATTTCGTGATCATCGAGGACGACTACGAGAGCGAGAACACGTTTTCCGGCACACCGCATCCGGCGTTGAAGAGCCTCGACACGGCCGACCGCGTGATCTACGTCGGCAGCCTGTCGAAGACGTTCGCGCCGGGGCTGCGGCTCGGCTACGTGGTCGGGCCGCGCGAGCTGATCCGCGAGCTGCGTGCGCTGCGGCGGCTGATGGTGCGCCACCCGGTCGCGTATATCCAGCGCGCGTTCGCGACCTTTCTCGCGCTCGGCCATCACGACGCATTGCTGCGCCGGCTTGCGCATGCGTACAGCGAGCGCTCGCAGGCGTTGATGGCGGCGCTCGACGCGCATTTGCCGGAAGCGCGCTACGTGCAGGTGACGGGCGGCGCGTCGTGCTGGGTCGAAGGCCCGCCGTGGCTCGATGCAACACGCCTCGCGGCCGATGCGCAGGAAGCCGGCATCCTGATCGAGCCGGGCAGCGTGTTCTTCATGAACGATGAAGGCGATGCGCGACGCTGCTTCCGGATGGGGTTTTCCGCGATCCCGCTCGAGCGGATCGAGCCGGGTGTGCGGGCGCTCGCGCAATGTGTGCGCACGCAACGTCCGGAGGCCTAACCTCAGGCGAAAAAGCGTCGTGCGCCGGCGCTGTGCAGTCACCCGGAAGCACGAACGTTGCGTGTGCGGCGGTCAGCCAACCCGTTTCGACGATCGGCCGAGCTCACCCTGCGGGGTGACTCACAGCCGCGCGCTTGCGGACCGACTCTTTCGCGTATCGGTGATTGGCAGGCGTGAACGCAACACGCATCGATTCGACCGGCAAGTCATTTTCCGCCGCCTCATCGGACACCACGTGCGACGCTCGCTTTTGCACGCCGCTACCGTGCGATTTCGACACGACATCACCGGGATTCGTCTCGTTTCGATTCGTTTAGTAAATCCAATAAAAACATTACAACTCTCCAATTCCGGTTGACAACGGATTCGTCCAAATCCTAGTGTTACGACGCTGAAAGACGGCAACCCGCGACGACGAAGCAACGGTTCGATCGACTGGATTGCCAAAGAAAAAAGTGCGTGGACAACCGGAGGGGCGATCATGATTCGATTCACGACGCTCGCGGCAATCCTGGCCGCGGCGTGCATGTTGAACGGGTGCGGAGGCGGCGACGGCAGCGACGGAACCGCGGCGTCGGTAATGGCGGCACGCCCGTCTGAAGCCGTGGCCGATACGACCCATCTCGATGACAACCGCAGCCTGTCGTTGACGCAGTATGTCGATCCGCTGATCGGCACGCTCGCGAGCAATTCGCCGAACCCGGTACCGGCGGGACAAGCCGGCAGCGTCGAACCGGCCGCCGGCCTGCCGTCGGGCATGGTGCAGTGGGCGCCCGACACCAACACCACGCCCGCGCCGAACAGCAGCCAGGAGCCGAACTCGCCCGCCGGCTACTACTACGACATCCACTCGATCCAGGGTTTCAGCCTGACCCACATGCCGGGCGCTGGCTGCAGCGGCAACAACGGCGAATTTCCGGTCATGCCGACCACCGACCCGACACAGCTCGCACCGACCTTCAGTCATGCGAATGAAACGGCCAGGCCGGGCTACTATTCCGTGCTGCTCGATTCGCAGATCAAGGTGGAGCTGACCGCCACCCTGCGCACCGGCTTCGGCCAGTTCGCGTATCCGGCCGGCAAACCGGCCCTGCTGGTGCTCGACGCGACCCGCACCAACACCAAGACCTCGACCACCGGCGCCATCACGCAGGTTTCCGACAGCGCCATCTCGGGCAGCACGATCGGCGGCGGGTTCTGCGGCAACTCGGTACCGGTGCCCGTCTACTTCTACGCCGCCTTCGACCAGGCCTTCACGTCGGCCTCGATTTCGCACGGCGTGGCCCAGCTTGGGTTCCGCTCCGGCCAGACGGTCAGGATGAAGATCGGCATCTCCTACGTCAGCGTCGCGAACGCGAAAGCCAACCTCGACGCGGAAAATCGCGGCTGGGACTTCGCGGGCGTGCGAACGCAGGCCGATCGCATCTGGAATGACCGCCTGAACAGCATCCGCGTGGCAGGCGGCACGCTCGACGCGAAGAAGAAGTTCTACACGGCGCTCTATCACGCGCTGTGGGCACCGAGCATCTTCAGCGACGTGAACGGCCAGTACATCGGCTTCGACAACACCGTGCATCAGGTCGCCAAGGGCCAGCAGGCCCAGTATTCGTCGTTCTCGGGCTGGGACATCTATCGCTCGCTGATCCAGCTGAAGTCGATCCTCAACCCGTCCGAAACCAGCGACATGATCCAGTCGCTGATCAACGACGCGGATCAGTGCGGCGCGATTCCGCACTGGGTCAACGACAACGTCGAGGACGGCGTGATGCCGGGCGACGCCGGTTCGCTGATCGTCTCGAACGCCTACGCGTTCGGCGCGCGGCGCTTCGATACGCAATCCGCGCTGCAGCACATGGTGAAGATGGCGAACATCCCCGGCACGGCCTGCAACAACGTGACCACCAACGGCGGTCGCGCGAGCTACCTGCAGACCGGCTACATCACCAACGGCGAGTGGGGACAGGCTTCGTCCACGCTCGAATACACGAGCAGCGATTTCGCGATCTCGCGCTTCGCCGGGGCACTCGGCGATGCCGCCACGCAGCGCATGCTGCTGAGCCGCTCGGCCTACTGGCAGAACCTGCTCAACACCGCGCTGACGCCGCCACTGATCGCGGCGCGCCAGTCGAACGGCGCGTGGATTCCCGAGACGCCGAGCAGCGGCGACAACTACGTGGAAGGCAATGCCGAGCAGTACACGTGGATGGTGCCGTACAACGGCGCCGGCCTGTTCGCGCAGCTCGGTGGCAATGCGGCGGTGACGTCGCGGCTCGACCAGTTCTTCACGGTGCTCAATGCCGGCCTGAGCCTGCCCAACTTCTACATGGGCAACGAACCGACCTTCGAGGTGCCCTGGCTCTACAACTGGGCCGGGCAGCCGTCGGGCACGCAGCGCGTGGTGCAGCAGATCCTCGCCAGCGCGTTCGGCACCGGCCCCGACGGCTTGCCCGGCAACGACGACCTCGGCGCCGTGTCGGGCTGGTATGTCTGGGGCGCGCTGGGCCTGTATCCGCAGATCCCCGGCGTGGCGGGCCTGGCGATCGGCAGCCCGCAGTTCCCGCAGATCGACGTACGGCTCGGCAACGGCCGCACGTGGCGGATTCGCACCGAGGGTGCGCCCGCGTCCAGCTACGTGCAGTCGCTGTCGATCAACGGCCGCGCTCACGATGTGCCGTGGGTCGCGTACGACGACATCGCGAACGGCGCGACGCTGCACTTCGCGATGGGCAGCGCGCCGTCGCAATGGGGCAGCCGGAAGCAGCCGCCGTCGTTCGGCGTGCCGGTGGCGGTCAACGCGGTCGACAGCTACAACAATCGCGGCTTCAGCGCGGACGGTGCGACCAATACCGACGGCCAGGGCGCGGACTTCGACGGCAGCCTGTTCAGCTACTCGCTGAATGCGCTGGCAGCGGCGGGCGTGCAGCCCGGCAAGCCGTTCGCGGTGGCCGGCGCCAGCGTGGCGGTGGCAGGCGGGCCGCTCTCGCTCGACAACACCGTGACCGTCGGCCAGACCGTGATGCTGCCGCCGGGATCGGCCGGCACCGGCGTCGTGGTGCTCGGCTCGTCCAACAATGGCCCGAGCAGCGGCACCGCGCAGCTGAATTTCACGGATGGCTCGAGTCAGGCGGTCACGCTGGCCTTCGACGACTGGACGCTGAACGGGGGCAGCGCGCACGCCAGCGCGGCGGTCGCCGTCACGATGGCTTACCGCAACTCGGGCGGCGGCCAGCAGGACAACGTCAAGACCTACATCTTTGCGCAGAAGATTCCGGTGCCGCCCGGCAAGGTGGTGACGAGCATCGTGCTGCCGCGCCAGGTGAGCGCCGGGAAGATGCACGTGTTCGGCGTCGGGATGGCGGCGTCTTGATGCCCGCATGACCGGCGGGGATGCATCGGGCCTTCCGATGCATCCCCTCGCCGGCCGGCATCGCTGCCGCGCGATCGGCGGCCACCGCGACTCATCGCGCCACCGCAACGGTTTCGCGATATTCCCCGCAGCAGATCTTTTTGCTCATCGCTCCGCGTCGATGATTCCTGTCGCTGCGCGTCAACGAACCCGCCGCCGGGAACCCACGGGGCGCCGGTAGACGGGCGCGCCGGCCCGGCGTCTCCCCCTGGCCCAAGCGAAACCTCCCGACTGGCGCTACCGCCAAAAACGAGCGCTCACTAACGTGTCGATACCGCGTGCCGCATGCGCGCCAGCGCCTTGCGCACCGCCCACCATTCGACAGGAGACACGTTATGGCAGACACGCTCACCGGCCCCGTCACGGCCGCCACGCTCGCGGCATTTTCCGACGCATTCAACCGGCACGACGCCAACGCGCTGATGGGTTTCATGACCGAAGACTGCGTATTCGACGCGGCCGGCGGCCCCGACATCCACGGCACCCGCTTCGTCGGCCGCGACGCGGTGCGCGCCGCGTTCGAAGCCGTGTTCAAGACCTTCCCCGACGCGCACTGGGGTCGCGGCCGCCATTACGTCGCCGGCGAGCGCGGCGTCTCCGAATGGGTGTTCACGGGCACGCACGCTGAAGGCTGGCGCATCGAAGCCGAAGGCTGCGACCTGTTCGAATTCCGCGACGGGCTGATCGCCGTCAAGCGCGCGTTCCGCAAGGAACGGCCGAAGCAGCCGGCCTGAGCGCGCCACCCGGGTCACCGTACCTCACGCGCATTTTGAAACGAATCATTTCATTTCATTCCACATTCCCCGGCGGCGGGCGGAATGACTTGACCGGCCTTCCCCAGCAAATAGCATCTGGAACAAGACGTTCCGTTAATTGAACAATCGGAGACAACCCATGAGCGAACAATCCACTTCCCTGCGTGCATCGGCGAACGGTCCGCAGGACATGACGCCGTCCGAAGCCTTCGTCGAGACCCTCGCGGCCAACGGCGTGACCGACATGTTCGGCATCATGGGCTCCGCGTTCATGGATGCGATGGACATCTTCGCGCCGGCCGGCATCCGCCTGATCCCGGTCGTGCACGAACAGGGCGCGGGCCACATGGCCGACGGCTATGCGCGCGTGTCGGGCCGCCACGGCGTCGTGATCGGCCAGAACGGCCCCGGCATCAGCAACTGCGTGACGGCAATCGCGGCCGCGTACTGGGCGCACAGCCCGGTCGTGATCGTCACGCCTGAAGCCGGCACGATGGGCATCGGCCTCGGCGGTTTCCAGGAAGCGAACCAGCTGCCGATGTTCCAGGAATTCACGAAATACCAGGGCCACGTCACGCACCCGGCGCGGATGGCCGAATTCACCGCGCGCTGCTTCGACCGCGCGCAGGCCGAGATGGGCCCGACGCAGCTGAACATCCCGCGTGACTACTTCTACGGCAAGGTCAAGGTCGAGATTCCGCAACCGCGCCGGCTCGATCGCGGCGCCGGCGGCGAACAGAGCCTGGACGATGCGGCCGCGCTGATCGCGCAGGCGAAGTTCCCGGTGATCATCTCGGGCGGCGGCGTCGTGATGGCCGACGCGATCGAGGAATGCAAGGCGCTCGCCGAACGGCTCGGCGCGCCGGTCGTCAACAGCTACCTGCACAACGACTCGTTCCCGGCGAACCATCCGCTGTGGTGCGGCCCGCTCGGCTACCAGGGCTCGAAGGCGGCGATGAAGCTGCTGTCGCGCGCAGACGTCGTGATCGCGCTCGGCTCGCGCCTCGGGCCGTTCGGCACGCTGCCGCAGCACGGGATGGACTACTGGCCGAAGGACGCGAAGATCATCCAGATCGACGCGGATCACAAGATGCTCGGCCTCGTGAAGAAGATCTCGGTCGGCATCTGCGGCGACGCGAAGGCCGCGGCGGTCGCGCTCACGCAACGCCTCGAAGGCCGCACGCTCGCGTGCGACGGCTCGCGCGGCGATCGCGCGGACCAGATCGCGACCGAGAAGGCCGCGTGGGAAAAGGAACTCGACGACTGGACGCACGAGCGCGACGCGTACAGCCTCGACATGATCGAGGAGCAGAAGCACGAGAAGCCGTTCAGCGGCGGCCAGTACCTGCACCCGCGCCAGGTGCTGCGCGAACTCGAGAAGGCGATGCCCGAGGACGTGATGGTGTCGACCGACATCGGCAACATCAACTCGGTCGCGAACAGCTACCTGCGCTTCAACAAGCCGCGCAGCTTCTTCGCGGCGATGAGCTGGGGCAACTGCGGCTATGCGTTCCCGACGATCATCGGCGCGAAGGTCGCGGCACCGCACCGCCCGGCCGTGTCGTATGCGGGCGATGGTGCGTGGGGCATGAGCCTGATGGAAACGATGACCTGCGTGCGCCACAACATCCCGGTCACGGCCGTCGTGTTCCACAACCGTCAATGGGGCGCGGAGAAGAAGAACCAGGTCGACTTCTACAACCGCCGCTTCGTCGCCGGCGAACTCGACAACCAGAGCTTCGCGGAAATCGCGCGTGCAATGGGTGCCGAAGGGATCACGGTCGACCGTCTCGAAGAGGTGGGCCCGGCGCTCAAGCGTGCGATCGACATGCAGATGAACGAAGGCAAGACGACGATCATCGAGATCATGTGCACGCGCGAACTCGGCGATCCGTTCCGCCGCGATGCGCTGTCGAAGCCTGTGCGCACACTCGACAAGTACAAGGACTACGTGTGATGCCGCGTCGCTGACGCAACCCGTTGCCGGTCGCGCGCCCCTCTCGCGCGGCCGGCCCTCCGGCCGGACGCCGTGCCCCGTGCGGGCCGCCGCATCCGGCCGTTTTTTCTTTTTTACCCGAGCGAACGATGAAAGCCCTCGACCGCATTCTCGACGCCGCGCGCCGCCAGCCGATGCGCATCGCGCTGTGCGAAGCCGACGATCCGCGCGTGCTGCAGGCTGCCGCGCGCGCGACGCGCGATGGCATCGCCCGCATCGTGCTCGTCGGCAACCATGCGGCCATTCACGCCGCGGCTGCGCGCGACGCGATCGACCTCGACGGCATGACGCTCGTCGACCCGGCCACCGCCGCGCAACGCGATGCCTATGCCGACACGCTGCATGCGTTGCGCAAGAACAAGGGCATGACGGCCGATGCCGCGCGCGATGCGGTACTCGACCCGCTCTGCCATGCGAACCTGATGGTGCGGCTCGGCGATGCGGACGGCTCGGTCGCGGGCGCCGTGCATGCGACGGCCGACGTCGTGCGTGCAGCCATCCAGTTGATCGGCGTCGATCCGGCGTTCCGGATCGTGTCGAGCTTCTTCCTGATGATGCTGTGCGAGCCGTTTCACACGATCAAGGGCGGGCTGATCTTCTCCGACTGCGCGCTGGTCGTCGATCCGGATGCCAACCAGCTCGCCGAGATCGCGATGGCTGCCGCCGACAGCGCACACGCGCTGCTCGGCGAGGCGCCGCGCGTCGCGATGCTGTCGTTCTCGACGAGCGGCAGCGCGCATCATGCAGCCGTCGACAAGGTGACGGCCGCGACCGCGCACGTGCGCGAACGGCGCCCCACGCTCGCGATCGACGGTGACGTGCAGCTCGACGCGGCGATCGTCGCGGAAATCGCCGAGCGCAAGATCGCGCATTCGCAGGTGGGCGGCCACGCAAACGTGCTCGTGTTCCCGAGCCTCGAAGCCGGCAACATCGGCTACAAGCTCGCCGAGCGAATCGGCCGCGCGAAGGCCGTCGGCCCGCTGCTGCAAGGCTTGCGCCGCCCCGCGAACGACCTGTCGCGCGGTTGCAGCGCCGACGACGTGTATCACGTGATCGCAGCGACCACCGTGCAGGCGCAGGCAGCCGCGCAGCGCGCCGCAACCGGCGAGGCCGCACACGCATGACAGCCGACAAACTGGCGATCCTGATCGCGGTGATCGGCGCCGGCAGCTATTTCCAGACCGTCACCGGCTTCGGGCTCGGGATGATCGTGATGGGCGCGACGAGCGGCTTCGGGCTCGCGCCGCTCGCCACCGTCGCCACGCTGATGAGCGTCGTGTCGCTCGCGAACGGCGCGACCGCGTTGCCCGGCCGGTTGCATCACATCGACTGGCGCGCGGTCGGCGCGGCGACGCTCGGCATCCTGCCGTCGGTCGTCGCGGGCGTGCTGCTGCTCGAATGCCTGAGCCGCTCGGCGGCCGACCTGCTGCAACTGATCCTCGGCGCGGTCGTGCTGTACGGCGGCCTGAGCGCGGCGCTGCGGCCGGCGCCGCTCACGGAGCGCTCGGACAACCGCAGTTTCTTCGTCAGCGGCCTGTTCGGCGGGTTGCTGAGCGGGATGTTCGGCGTGTCGGGGCCGCCGCTGATCTTCCAGTTCTACCGGCAGCCGCTGACGCTCGTGCAGATTCGCTGCGCGCTGATCGTGCTGTTCACGACGACTTCGGCCACGCGCGTGCTGTACAGCGCATGTGAAGGCCAGCTCGATCGCGACATCTGGCTGCTGTCCGCGATCGCGACGCCGGTCGTGATGCTGACGACGGTGGCCGCGCGCCACTACCCGCCGCCGCTGTCGCCGGTCGCGTTGCGCCGGCTTGCGTTCGGCGTGCTGATGGCGATCGGCATCGGGCTGATCGCGACGTCGCTGCCGCCGCTGCTGCATCGCGCTTGACGTCGCACGGCGTGCGCCGCGTCGAACCGCCCTGCTCCCGGCAATCGATTCGGACGCGACGCGTACGCGTCCGCTGCGCCCGCGTCGAATGCGATCGCCCGCTTCACCGCCGCGCGCCGATCCATCCGGCGATTTCGACGAGCCGCTTCATATCGGGCGCCGACGCAAGATCGATCGCCAGCCGGTGCCGGTAATACGGGCCGAGATCGAGGCCGACGCCGAGCCCGAGGACTTCGACGCGGCCGGCCGCCTCCTGGCGCGCGACCACCTGCTTCAGGTGGTTGTCGAGGTAGAACGGATCGTTCGCGAGCGCCGTCGCGCCGTCCATCGGGCTGCCGTCCGAGATCACGACGAGGATCTTGCGCGCCTCAGGCCGTGCCGCGAGCCGCGCGCACGCCCATTCGACCGCTTCACCGTCGACGCCCTCGCGGAACAGGTCGGCCTTGAACAGTGCGGCAATGCCCGTGCGTGCATGTCGCCAACGGGTATCCGCGTCCTTGAACACCAGGTGGCCGGTTTCGTTGAGCCGGCCCGGATGGCGCGGCTTGCCGCGCGCGAGCCAGTCCTGCCGCGCGCGGCCGCCGTTCCAGGCGAGCGTCGTGAAGCCGAGCACTTCGGTTGCGAGACCGGCGGCATCGCCCGCGCGGGCCAGCGTGTCGACCATCAGCGCGACACCGTCGATCCACGTCTTCATCGACCCGGAACAGTCGATCAGGAACGCGAGCGCGCAGTCGGCGTGCGGCCGCACGCGTTCGAGCCGGAACAGCCGCCGTTCGGCCGGCGAGCTGACCAGTTGCGCGAGCCGGCGGCCATCGAGGCGGCCGTGCTCCTCGCCGAACGACCAGCCATCGGCCTGCGGCACGACGAGCGCCGCGCGCAGCACACGTGCGAGCCGCGTGACGTTGATCCGCTGTGCGGCAACCTGGCCGTCGAGCCGGTCGCGATACTCGCGCAACAGTGCCGCGCGGATCTGCGCGGCCGGCCGGAGCTCGCGATCGTAACGCGTCGTGTACGCACGGTAGACGGCGTCGCCGCCTTGCAGCACGACGCTGTCGCCCGTTTCCACGAGTGCCGGCAGGTCGATGCCCGTCTCGTCGAAATCGACCCACAGCGAGAAATTCGTCAGTGCATCGTCCTGCTCGCGCGCCGCTTCCGTCTCGGTTTCCACGACGGCCGCACGCGCGTCGCGGATCATCGACGCAATGCGCTTCGCAAGCGCGAGTGCATGTTTCGCGAATGCGCGCTGATCGTGCCGGCACCGCTTGAGCCCCGCGAGCGGCACACCGATCTCGGGCACGATCGCCGCGCGCGACGCTTCGATCAGGTCCTCCGTCTCCTCGAGCACCGGCCAGCCCGTCAGCCGCGACCATGCGATCTGCGCGACCGTGTACACGAGAATCCCGACATGCGTATCGGCCTGCCCCGACCGGTGAAACGCGCGCGACCAGGTTTCGAAACGATGACGCAGGTTCTGCACGACACCGCGCATGGCGGGCGGCGCGAGCGATTCGCAACGCAACTGCTCGAGCATTTCGAACAGCACGCGTTCGACCGGATCGTCGCCGGACAGCGCGCGATGCAGGTCGGCATCCGAATGCAGGATGCGCAGCGCGGCGCCGTCGGCCGCGCCGCGCCATGACGCGAGATCGTCGTCGGCAGCCTGGGCGCGCAGGTGCGGCGCATGGATCGGCAACGGCCGCAGGTCGCGGCAC
>NZ_JAAGPE010000128.1:0-26786 GCF_017104605.1 Burkholderia sp. Ac-20384
CGCCTGCTATCTCGCGTGCGCGCCGGGCGTCACCGGCGCGACGCTGACCGTCGACGGCGGCGAGCACCTCGTGCCGCCCGCCGCCGGCCCGAATGAATGAACTGCGCGGAAACGCGCGGCCTGACTGCCGCCACCCGCGCCGCTTTGCGTGTGCGCACGCCAATTTGACTGGAACGACCATGTTTTCCGCTCTCCTGCACCCCCGCCTCGCGGACTGCCGCAGGCTCTACCTGCGCGACTACGAAGTGCACATCAACATCGGTGCCTTCGAACACGAGAAGCGCGGCGAGCAGCGCGTCGTCATCAATGTCGACCTGTTCGTGCCGCTCGCGCTGTCGACCCCCGTCGACGACCGTCTGCATGAAATCGTCGACTACGATCTGATGAAGCAGAGCGTCGCGCAATGTCTGGCGCGCGGCCACATCCACCTGCAGGAAACGCTGTGCGACGCGATCGCCGCGCGCCTGCTGGCGCACGATGCCGTGCGCGCGGTACGCGTCTGTACCGAGAAACCGGACGCTTATCCGGACTGCGACGCCGTCGGCGTCGAAGTCTTTCGCATCAAGGACGAGGAGCGCGCATGAACGCCCCCCACATGAATGACACGACGGCCGATGCCGCCACCCTCGACGCGACCGCCGCCCCGGCCGGCCGCCCTGCGCTGACGCGCCGCGAACAGAAGGACGCGTACGAGAACAACAAGCTGTTCAAGCGGATCGTGCGCCAGGTCGGCCAGGCGATCGGCGACTTCAACATGATCGAGCAAGGCGACAAGGTGATGGTGTGCCTGTCGGGCGGCAAGGACAGCTATGCGATGCTCGACGTGCTGCTGCGCCTGCGCGAGCGCGCGCCGATCGATTTCGACATCGTCGCTGTGAACCTCGACCAGAAGCAGCCGGGCTTCCCCGAGCATGTGCTGCCGGAATACCTGAAGCAGGTCGGCGTGCCGTTCCACATCGAGAACCAGGACACCTACAGCATCGTCAAGCGGCTCGTGCCCGAGGGCAAGACGACCTGCTCGCTGTGCTCGCGGCTGCGCCGCGGGATCCTGTACCGCGTGGCCGGCGAGCTCGGCGCGACCAAGATCGCGCTCGGCCACCACCGCGACGACATCGTGCAGACGCTGCTGCTCAACATGTTCTACGGCGGCAAGCTGAAGGGAATGCCGCCGAAGCTGCAGTCGGACGACGGCAAGAACATCGTGATCCGCCCGCTCGCGTACGTGAAGGAAACCGATCTCGAGAAATACGCGGAGCTGCGCGAATTCCCGATCATCCCGTGCAACCTGTGCGGCAGCCAGCCGAACCTGAAGCGCGCGGAAATGAAGGCGCTGATCCGCGAATGGGACAAGCGCTTCCCGGGCCGCGTCGAGAACATGTTCAACGCGCTCGCGAAGGTCGTGCCGTCGCACCTGATGGATACGACGCTGTACCCGTTCCAGTCGCTGCGCGCGTCAGGCGTTGCCGATCCGCAGGGCGACATCGCGTTCGACGAGGAACCGTGCGCGTCGGGCGACGACACCGCGGCGCCGGGTGGCGCCCAACCGATCTCGATCGTCCAGTTCGACGACCTGTAAGCGGGGCCGGAACCCTAGTCGGAACGGGGCCGCAAGGCCTCTTTCCGGCGCTGTCGCCCCGCCGCGACAGGCCCGGAGCGACGGGGGCCGCATGCTAAAATGGTCGGCTTCGAACTCTTCTGACAAGCTGGCGCCATGAATATCGTGATTTTGGCGGCAGGCACGGGCAAGCGCATGCGTTCCACGCTGCCGAAAGTGCTTCATCCCCTGGCCGGCAGGCCGCTCCTCTCCCACGTCATCGACACCGCGCGCACGCTGCAGCCGTCCCGGCTCGTCGTCGTCGTCGGTCACGGCGCCGAGCAGGTCCAGGCCGCCGTCGCCGCCCCTGACGTCCAGTTTGCCGTGCAGGCCGAGCAGTTGGGCACCGGCCACGCGGTGCGCCAGGCGCTGCCGCTCCTCGATCCGGCGCAACCGACGCTCGTGCTGTACGGCGACGTGCCGCTCACGCGCGCATCGACCTTGCAGCGCCTCGTCGATGCCGCGCGCGAAGGCCGCTACGGGATTCTGACCGTCTCGCTCGACGATCCGACCGGTTACGGCCGCATCGTGCGCGACGCAGCCGGCTTCGTCACGCGCATCGTCGAGCAGAAGGATGCGTCACCCGAGCAGCTGAAGATCGCCGAGATCAACACCGGCATCATCGTCACGCCGACGGCCCAGCTGTCGATGTGGCTCGGCGCGCTGAAGAACGAGAACGCGCAAGGCGAGTACTACCTGACCGACGTCGTCGAACTCGCGATCGAGGCCGGTTTCGAGGTCGTCACCGCGCAGCCCGACGAGGAATGGGAGACGCTCGGCGTGAACAGCAAGGCGCAGCTCGCCGAGCTCGAGCGCATCCACCAGCGCAACATCGCCGAAGCCCTGCTCGTCGACGGCGTCACGCTCGCCGATCCGGCGCGCCTCGACGTGCGCGGCACGCTGCGCTGCGGCCGCGACGTGTCGATCGACGTGAACTGCGTGTTCGAAGGCAATGTGACGCTCGCCGACAACGTGACGATCGGCGCGAACTGCGTGATCCGCAACGCGTCGGTCGGTGCCGGCACGCGCATCGACGCGTTCACGCACATCGACGGCGCCGAGCTCGGCGCGCACACCGTGATCGGCCCGTACGCGCGGCTGCGCCCCGGCGCGCAGCTCGCGGACGAAGCGCACGTCGGCAACTTCGTCGAGGTGAAGAACGCGGTGATCGGCCACGGCTCGAAGGCGAACCACCTGACGTACATCGGCGACGCCGACATCGGCGCACGCGTGAACATCGGCGCCGGCACGATCACCTGCAACTACGACGGCGCGAACAAGTTCCGCACCGTGATCGAAGACGACGTGTTCGTCGGCTCCGACACGCAGCTCGTCGCGCCCGTGCGCGTCGGCCGCGGCGTGACGATCGCCGCCGGCACGACGATCTGGAAGGACGTGGCCGACGGCTTGCTCGCATTGAACGAGAAGACGCAGACCGCGAAGAGCGGCTACGTCCGCCCGGTCAAGAAGAAAAAATAACATCAGACGGGCGCCGCGCGGCGCCCGATTCCACAGAGAGGGTAAATTTTCATGTGCGGCATTGTTGGCGCAGTTGCGCAGCGTAATATCGTTCCGGTACTGATCGAAGGTTTGCGGCGCCTCGAATACCGTGGCTACGACTCGTGCGGCGTTGCCGTGCTCGAGCCGGGCGCACCGAAGCGCGCGCGCAGCGTCGCGCGCGTCGCCGATCTCGACACGCAGGTGCGCGAATCGCACCTCGAAGGCACCACCGGCGTCGCGCATACGCGCTGGGCGACGCACGGCGCGCCCGTCACGCACAACGCGCACCCGATCTTCTCGTCGAACGCGCTCGCGCTCGTCCACAACGGCATCATCGAGAACTTCGAATCGCTGCGCGAATCGCTGCGCGCGAAGGGCTACGAATTCGTGTCGCAGACCGACACCGAAGTGATCGCCCACCTCGTGCACAGCCTGTATCGCGGCAACCTGTTCGACGCGGTGCGCGAAGCGGTGGGCCAGCTGCACGGCGCGTACGCGATCGCCGTGATCCACAAGGACCAGCCGCACACCGTCGTCGGCGCGCGCCAGGGTTCGCCGCTCGTGGTCGGCCACGGCGATGGCGAGAACTTCCTCGCGTCCGATGCGCTCGCGCTCGCGGGCAGCACCGACCGCTTCACGTTCCTCGAGGAAGGCGACGTGTGCGAGCTGTCGCTCGACGGCGTGAAGATCGTCGACCGCAACGGCGCGCTCGCGCAGCGCGAGATCCGCGTGGTCAGCGCGTACGGTGGCGCAGTCGAACTCGGGCCGTATCGCCACTTCATGCAGAAGGAAATCTTCGAGCAGCCGCGCGCGATCAGCGACACGGTGCCGCAAACGGACGCGTTCGACGCGACACTGTTCGGTGACGCCGCGCCCGCCGCGTTCGCGGAAATCGACAGCCTGCTGATCCTCGCGTGCGGCACGAGCTACTACTCGGGCCTCACCGCGAAGTACTGGCTCGAATCGATCGCGAAGATCCCGACCCAGGTCGAGATCGCGAGCGAATACCGCTATCGCGAATCGGTGCCGAACCCGCGCCAGCTCGTGCTCGTGATCTCGCAATCGGGCGAGACGGCCGATACGCTTGCCGCGCTCAAGCACGCGCAGTCGCTCGGCCATACGCACACGCTGGCGGTCTGCAACGTCGCGACGAGCGCGATGGTGCGCCTCACCGAAATGCAGTTCCTGACGCACGCGGGCACCGAGATCGGCGTCGCATCGACGAAGGCGTTCACGACGCAGCTCGTCGCGCTGTTCGTGCTGGCGGCCACGCTCGGCAAGCTGCGCGGGCACGTCGATGCCGCGCAGGAAGCCGAATTCCTGAAACAGCTGCGCCACCTGCCGGCCGCGCTGAACAGCGTGCTCGTGCTCGAGCCGCAGATCATCGCGTGGTCGGAGGAATTCGCACGCAAGGAAAACGCACTGTTCCTCGGCCGCGGGCTGCACTACCCGATCGCGCTGGAAGGCGCGCTGAAGCTGAAGGAAATCTCGTACATCCACGCCGAGGCCTATCCGGCCGGCGAACTGAAGCACGGGCCGCTCGCGCTCGTCACGGAAGCGATGCCGGTCGTCACGGTCGCGCCGAACGACACGCTGCTCGAGAAGCTGAAGTCGAACATGCAGGAAGTGCGTGCGCGCGGCGGCGAGCTGTACGTGTTCGCCGATGCCGACACGCAGATCGTCAACGACGACGGCCTGCACGTGATCCGGATGCCGGAGCACTACGGGCAACTGTCGCCGATCCTGCACGTCGTGCCGCTGCAATTGCTCGCGTATCACACCGCGTGCGCGCGCGGCACTGACGTCGACAAGCCGCGGAACCTCGCGAAATCGGTGACGGTGGAGTAACGCAGGAAGCCGGTCGGCGCGCCCACGACGTGCGCGCCGGCGAGACAGACGGAGAGACAATGGTGAGACTGATTGGATGCGGTGTGCTGGCGCTGACGTTCGCGTCGACGGGCTGGGCCGCCGAGCATTACGTCGAGGTCTGGAACCCGCCCGAGGCACGGCACCCGGCAGCCCATGCGCCGGAAGCTCGTACCCCGGCCGCGCACACGGGCGCCGACGCGCGTACCGGCAAGAGCGCGGAGAAGCACGCGAATGCGACGCCGAAAGCCGCGGTGAAGCCGCACAAGCGCCGCGTCGCGCAGGCCGTGAAAGCCGGTTCGCATCGTCCGCCCGTAGCCGAGACGCCGGCCGCCCCGCGCCCCGTCGCGCAGCCCGCACCGGGCCGCCTGACGGTGATGCAACCGGCTGCGCCCGATGCGCAGCACGCACTGAATTACTCCAACATCCCGCGTCAATACACGCCGGACGGCAACGTGCTGCAGGTCGGCACGCACGGCCGCTCCGCGGAGGTGACTCGATAATGGAAGCGCAAACCTACCGCGGCTACCAGATCTGGGGCCACGCGATCCTGCAGCAGGACGAGATCCTGCAACCCGAGCGCTTCGCGGCGAGCGGCACGATCACGCAGAACAACAAGCTGGTCGAGGCATCCGGCGTGCTCGGCGTGTTCGACACCGAGGACGACGCGCGCGACGCGGGGCTCGAATGGGCCCGCGCCTGGATCGACGGCCACAGCTGAGCAGGCGCGGCGTGCGCAACGGGCACGCTGTCGTCACCGCTTTGCACGGGCCGGCCGCAAACCGCACATGAAAAAAGGGGCGTCATGGACGCCCCTTTTTTATTCGAACCCGGACTGCTCAGGCTGCAGGTCGTGGCGGCCGCACCGCCGCCTGCGGCCGGCCGACGAACCGTGCCAGCCCGACGATCGCGGCCAGCGTCGCGAGATACGCGACGATCTGGATGCCCGCCGGTCGCGCGGTATAGCCGATCAGCGTATGCAGCGCCTTGCCGACGATGCTGGTTTCCTTGAGCAGCCACGACGTATCCCAGATCACATCGCCCCATGACGGCACGAGGCCGGCCGCGAGCAGGAAGCCGACGCACTGGCTTGCCATCCCCGCCGCGAGCAGCACGATCAGCCAGTTGGTGACGGAGAACAGGCGCTTCAGCGGAATCTGCAGCAGGCCCGCATACATCCCGTAGCCGAGCCCGGCGCCGCCCAGCACACCCAGCAACCCGCCGACGATCATCTGCGGCGTCTGGCCCGGATCGCCCGCCGCGATGCCGTACAGGAACAGCACGGCCTCGGAGCCTTCGCGCAGCACCGCGACACCCACCACGATCGCCAGCCCCGTCAGCGGCTTGCTGCCGGCCGCGACGGCACGCCCGACCTCGGTCATCTGCATCGCCATCTCGCGGCCATGCCGGCTCATCCAGATGCTGTGCCACGCGAGCATCAGCGTCGCGACGAACATCACGCCCGCGTTGAAGACCTCCTGCCCCATGCCGGACGCCCACTGCGAAATCACGTCGGCGAACGCGGCGATCAGGCCGGCGCCGATCACGCCGCCCACCAGCCCGCTGCCGACCCACCAGCCGCGCCGCGGCACGCCCTTCGTGGCGGCCATCACGATCGACACCACCAGCGCGGCCTCGAGCACTTCACGAAAGACGATCAGGGCAGTAGACAACATGGCGATATGGCCTTACTTGACGGTCAGGTGCGTCTTCGACTGCGCTTCGTGATACTCGTCGTGGAATTCGTACGTGCCGGCCTTCAGCGGCCCGACCAGGATCTCCACCGACTTGCCGGCGGGCACGACCTTCTCGGCCTTGAAGTCGTCGCTCTCGAATTCGGCGGGTGTCGCGTCGAGGTTCTTCACGACGAACTTCACCTTCTTGCCGGCCGGGATCGTCACGCCGTCCGGCGAAAACTTGTGGTCCTTCAGGGTCAGGTTGACGACATCGTCGGCCGCGAAGGCGGACGTTGCCGATGCGCCCAGCAGTGCCAGCGCGAAGCCGAAAGCAAAACGGTTCATGTGGGTAACGAATTGAAATATCGAAGGGAGCTGATACTAAGATCGATTCGCATTTCCAACTCGCGTACCCTTACTAGCGACATGGTGATCCCGCTTCATGGATCGCCGTCGCGCCTTGCCCGGCAAGGCATCTGCGCCGCTTGGCCCGGAACGCCGTGCCGTCAATCGGGACAAGTTCCGAATGACGGCAGCGGCCCGATCGCGATTCATCAGACTTCACGTTTACAACATGCTGTCGCCGCACCATGCCCACGGCACCGATTTTCGGCGACACGCGTACGCTTGACCTTCCCACCGTGGCAAGCTTCATGCTGTCGATGCTTGTCAATCGTCAACTCAGGAGAACACGATGGAATTCGAAGTCCAGGACATGACCTGCGGCGGCTGTGCCAACGCCATCACGCGCGCGGTGACGGCCGCCGATCCCGCCGCGAAGCTCGACATCGACGTCGCGGCGAAGATCGTCAAGGTCGAATCGGCACAAGGCGCCGAGCGCGTGCAGTCGATCATCGAAGCCGCCGGCTTCCACCCCGCGCTGCGCACCGCCTGACGCCCGCGCGCCGCGACCCGCGGGCACACCGCCGTAAGGCGCTGCGCCCGCGGCCCGGTTTCGCGTCAGCGCAGCCGGATCAGCGTCGACTTCAGCTCGGTGTACTTCTCGAGCGCATGCAGCGACTTGTCGCGGCCGTTGCCCGACTGCTTGTAGCCGCCGAACGGGAAGTTCATGTCGCCGCCCTCGTCGTAGCAGTTCACCCAGACGGTGCCCGCACGCAGCCGGCGCGACACGTCGTGTGCGGTCGTCAGGTTCGACGTCCACACGGCCGCGGCGAGCCCGTATTCGGTGTCGTTCGCGATCCGCACGGCCTCGTCGACATCGTCGAACACGATCACCGACAGCACGGGCCCGAAGATCTCCTCGCGGGCGATCTTCGCATCGGGCTTCACCTCGAACACGGTCGGCTCCACGTAGAAGCCGCCCGTTTCCGCCTTCACGCGCGCACCGCCCGTGACGAGCCTGCCTTCGCTGCGCCCGGCTTCGATATAGCCGAGCACGCGCTCGAGCTGGATGCCGTCGACGATCGCCCCCATCGACACCGACGGATCGAGCGGATTGCCGGGCACGTATGCGCGCGCGGCCGCGACCAGCTTCTCGATGAACGCGTCCTTGATGTCGCGATGCACGAGCAGCCGCGAACCTGCCGTGCACATCTCGCCCATGTTGTAGAAGATCGCGCCGGCGGCTGTCTGTGCCGCGCGATCGAGATCGGGGCAATCGGCCAGTACGATGTTCGGCGACTTGCCGCCGAGTTCGAGCCACGCGCGCTTCAGGTTCGACTGCGCGGCGTACTGCATGATCAGCTTGCCGACCGCCGTCGAGCCCGTAAACGCGATGCAGTCGACGTCGCGATGCAGCGCGAGCAGCTTGCCCGGCTCGCCCGCGCCCGGCACGACGTTGAACACGCCGGCCGGAATGCCGGCCTCGTAAGCGAGCTGTGCGACGCGGATCGCGGTGAGCGGCGATTTCTCCGACGGCTTCAGCACCACGCTGTTGCCGGCCGCGAGCGCCGGGCCGAATTTCCACGCGGCCATCAGGATCGGGAAATTCCACGGCACGACGGCGGCCACCACGCCGACCGGCTCGCGCGTGACGAGGCCGACGAGATGATGATCGGCCGGCGCAACCTCGCCGCCCACCTTGTCGATCGCTTCCGCAAACCATTCGACGCAATACGCGGCGCCCGGCACGTCGACCGTCGTCGTGTCGCCGATCGGCTTGCCGGCGTCGAGCGTTTCGAGCAGCGACAGCTCGTCGAGATGCTCGCGCATCAGCGCGGCCCAGCGCAGCAGCACGGCCTTGCGCGCACGCGGGTTCAGCCCGGCCCACACGCCTGCGTCGAACGCGCGGCGCGCGGCCGCGACAGCCGCGTTCACGTCGGCCTCGCCGCAGTCGGCGACCTTCGCGAGCACGCGGCCGTCGATCGGGCTCACGCAGTCGAACGTCTTGCCACCGTGCGCGTCGCGCGACGCGCCGTCGATGAATGCGCGCCCTTCGATCTTGAGCGACGCCGCCTTGTCCTGCCAGTCAGCCAAAGTCAACTTGTTCATCAGGATGCCTCAGTTTTTTGGCATTCGCGATGCGGCACGCCGCTGCGCATGACGCGCAGCCGGCCGGCAGCGAATGCAGTGACGCGCGGTGGAAAGGTCAGAAGGTCGCCGGCGAATTGGCCGAGACGACCTCGCAGATCAGGTCCGCGCTGGGATTGCGAAAACGGTGCGGCAAACGGCTTTCGAAGTAGTAGCCGTCCCCGGGGTCGAGCAGCCACGTCGCGCCGTCGACGGTCAGCTCGAGCCGCCCCGACACGACGACCCCGCCCTCGTGCCCCGCGTGCACGAGCATCTCGGGCCCCGTATCGGCCTGCGGCTGATAGATCTCGCGCAGGATGCACATGTTGCGGTCCTTCATGCTCGCGCCGACCAGGTGAAACGCGAGCGTGTCGTTGCCGAGGTTCGGCATCTCGTCGCGACGCGACACGACCGTACGCGATTCGACGAGCTCGAACGTGAAGAACTCCGCGAGACTCATCGGGATGCATTCGAGCAGTTTCTTCAGCGAGCCGACCGACGGGCTCACGCGGCCCTGTTCGATCAGCGAGATCGTGCCGTTGGTCACGCCGGCCCGCTTCGCGAGTTCGCGCTGCGACAGGCCATGCTTGTTGCGCACGAAACGCAGGCGCTCGGCGACTTCGGTGGACATCGATTCGGTTTCGGACACGATAAGTGCGATGACAAAGTGAAACGACGCGGTGGACAGCCGTTGAATATTCTAATCACTTTATGCCGCACATCAGCGGGGAAAACCCTGAAAGGCGTTCGAAATAATGAACACCCCGCACATTATTCCGTTTGCGAATCTTTTGTTCGCACTGCTCGGGAAAGCCCTGATGCAGCACCGTTAAAAAACATTTGACGCCGTTTTTGGCTCGTATATGCTGGCTCTCAGGTTAGCGTCATCAAGCTTTCATGGGCAGCAAAAAACGTTATCGCAACGCAAAAATTGATGCCCATCAATGTAAATAACGCGTAACCGGCGCCTTGATTATTTTAAACGCCCAGCGCGTCGAAACGGTCAGGTGTTCAATACTTTCAACAACCCAGTCGAGTGTAATCGTGAGAGTCCGTGGCCCTCTGGTGAGGTGGGATCGAGGCGATGTGCGAAGTTTGCGCAGCGCGGCGCCCGCTTCCGACGACGGCAGTTGCGGCTGGCATAGTCCTCGCCTGCTTCATCTGTCGATCTACACCATCCTGTCCCGTCGTTCCGTTCGGCGTCACAACGCCGTTTCCGCACGCGCATTCGTCGCCGTCGATACCGACGAAGTGGCGTCGCTGCTGCCGTAGCGCCTCTCCTTTCTTTACGTCGTTCGTTTCGTCTGCTGATTCGCCAACCGCATCGTCCGTGCGGTGACGGAACGCGTTCGCGCATTCGTTGCCGCGTCGCGTGTCGCAAAGAAACGAACGACGGCCTGATCGTCGCGCGCAGCGCGGATCGCCACGTCATCCCGTTGCGCCCATTCACCAGCGGCCCTGCGTCTCACGCAAGGCTGCGGGGTTGTTGCACGCCGGCGTTTCGCCACATCCGGCAAGACAGACGCAACAACCCTCCGGATAACTGATTGACGTCATGGAAAGAAGGAAACCCCTCGTCGGCATCACCGCCGACCACACGCAAATCGGCGCGCATGCGTCGCATACGGTCGGCGACAAATACGTCGCCGCGATCGTCGACGGCGCGCAAGCGTTCGCGATGGTGCTGCCCGCGCTCGGCGAGCGCCAGTCGGTCGACGACGTACTCGACACGGTCGACGGCCTGCTGTTTACCGGCAGCTACTCGAACGTCGAGCCGCACCTGTACGGCGGCGAACCGAGCGCACCGGGCACGAAGCACGACCCGGCCCGCGACGCGACCACGCTGCCGCTGCTGCGCGCGGCGATCGCCGCGGGCGTGCCCGTGCTGGCCGTCTGCCGCGGCTTCCAGGAGCTGAACGTCGTCTGCGGCGGCACGCTGCACCAGCGCGTGCATGAAGTGCCGGGCTTCGCCGATCACCGCGAGGACGACGACGCGCCGATGGATACGCAGTACGGCCCCGCGCACGTCGTGCGCCTCACGCCCGGCGGCAAGCTGCACGCGCTCGCCGGCGGCCGCGACGAAGTGCACGTGAACTCGCTGCACAAGCAGGGCATCGCGCAGCTCGGCTCCGGCCTCGCCGTCGAGGCCGTCGCGCCGGACGGGCTGATCGAAGCCGTGAGCGTCGTCGACGCACCGGCTTTCGCCCTCGCCGTGCAGTGGCATCCGGAATGGCGCCATGCGCAGGACCCGCTGTCGAGCGCGATCTTCCGCGCCTTCGGCGATGCCTGCCGCGCCCGCCGCGCCACCCGCACGCGTGCCACGGCCGCTGCCGCGCTCGCCTGAGCGCCGACCCAACCAACGAGAACAGACATGCATGACATCGAAGATTTTCTGAAGCAGCACCGGATCACTGAAGTCGAAGCGATCATTCCCGACATGGCCGGCATCGCGCGCGGCAAGATCACGCCGCGCAACAAGTTCACGTCCGGCGAATCGATGCGCCTGCCGCAAGCCGTGATGGTGCAGACCGTCACCGGCGAATACCCGGAAGACGGCTCGCTGACCGGCGTGACCGACCCCGACATGGTGTGCGTGCCCGACGCATCGACGATCCGCCTGATCCCGTGGGCCATCGACCCGACCGCGCAGGTGATCCACGACTGCGTGCACTTCGACGGCTCGCCGGTCGAGATCTCGCCGCGCTACGTGCTGCGCCGCGTGCTCGACCTGTACAAGGCGAAGGGCTGGAAGCCCGTCGTCGCGCCCGAGCTCGAGTTCTACCTGGTCGACATGAACAAGGATCCCGACCTGCCGCTGCGCCCGCCGGTCGGTCGTACGGGCCGCCCCGAAACGGGCCGCCAGTCGTATTCGATCGAGGCCGTCAACGAGTTCGACCCGCTGTTCGAGGACATCTACGAGTACTGCGAAGCGCAGAACCTCGACATCGACACGCTGATCCACGAAGTCGGCGCCGCGCAGATGGAGATCAACTTCATGCACGGCGACGCGCTGTCGCTGGCCGACCAGGTGTTCCTGTTCAAGCGCACGGTGCGCGAAGCCGCGCTGCGTCACAACATGTACGCGACGTTCATGGCCAAGCCGATGGAAGACGAACCGGGTTCGGCGATGCACGTGCACCAGAGCATCGTCGACGAGGAAACGGGCCAGAACCTGTTCACGTCGCAGGAAACCGGCGGCGCGACGTCGATGTTCTACAACTACCTCGCGGGGCTGCAGAAGTACACGCCGGCGCTGATGCCGATCTTCGCGCCGTACATCAACTCGTATCGCCGCCTGTCGCGCTTCATGGCCGCGCCGATCAACGTGCAGTGGGGCTACGACAACCGCACGGTCGGCTTCCGCATCCCGCACTCGGGCCCGTCGGCACGCCGCATCGAGAACCGCATTCCGGGCGTCGACTGCAACCCGTACCTCGCGCTCGCCGCGACGCTCGCGGCCGGCTATCTCGGCATGACCCAGCGCCTGGAGCCGACCGAGCCGCTCGTCAGCGACGGCTACGACCTGCCGTACCAGTTGCCGCGCAACCTCGAGGAAGGGCTGACGCTGATGGCCGCCTGCGAGCCGCTCGGCGAGATCCTCGGCCACAAGTTCCTGAAGGCGTATTTCGCACTGAAGGAAACCGAATACGAAGCGTTCTTCCGCGTGATCAGCTCGTGGGAACGCCGCCATCTGCTGCTGCACGTCTGAGCGTGCACCCAACCGAATACGGAATCACGGAGGAAACATGACGTACCGCAACGAATCTGCCTGGATCCAGCCGGCCGCACCGAGCGCCACAGCCGCCGCACCGCGTGCGACGCAGGCGCGCACGACCGCCGAATACCGCGCGCTCGACGCCGCGCACCACATCCACCCGTTCTCTGACATGGGCGCGCTGAATCGCGCAGGCAGCCGCGTGATCGTGAAAGCCGACGGCGTCTACCTGTGGGACTCGGACGGCAACAAGGTGATCGACGGGATGGCCGGCCTCTGGTGCGTGAACGTCGGCTACGGCCGCAAGGAACTCGCCGACGCAGCCTATCGCCAGATCCAGGAACTGCCGTTCTACAACACGTTCTTCAAGACCACGCACCCGCCGGTGATCGAACTGTCCGCGATGCTCGCGGAAGTCACGCCGAAGGGCTTCAATCACTTCTTCTATTGCAACAGCGGCTCGGAAGGCAACGACACCGTGCTGCGCCTCGTGCACCAGTACTGGCGCGTGCAGGGCCAGCCGCAGAAGAAGTTCGTGATCTCGCGCAAGAACGGCTATCACGGCTCGACAATCGCGGGCGGCACGCTCGGCGGGATGGGCTACATGCACGAGCAGATGCCGTCGAAGGTCGAGAACATCGTGCACATCGACCAGCCGTATTTCTTCGGCGAAGCGGCAGCCGGTGAAACGCCGGAAGCGTTCGGCCTGGCCCGCGCGCAGCAGCTCGAAGCGAAGATCCTCGAACTCGGCGCGGAGAACGTCGCCGCGTTCATCGGCGAGCCGTTCCAGGGCGCGGGCGGCGTGATCTTCCCGCCGTCGACGTACTGGCCGGAAATCCAGCGGATCTGCCGCAAGTACGACATCCTGCTGGTGGCCGACGAAGTGATCGGCGGCTTCGGCCGTACCGGCGAATGGTTCGCACACCAGCATTTCGGCTTCGAGCCGGATCTGATCACGATGGCCAAGGGCCTCACGTCGGGTTACGTGCCGATGGGCGCAGTCGGCATTCACGAGCGCGTGGCGCGACCGATCATCGACAACGGCGAATTCAACCACGGCCTCACGTACTCGGGCCACCCGGTGGCGGCGGCCGTCGCGGTCGCGAACCTGAAGCTGCTGCGCGACGAAGGGATCGTCGAGCGCGTGAAGAACGACACGGGCCCGTACTTCCAGGCACTGATGCGCG
This sequence comes from Burkholderia sp. Ac-20384, assembly GCF_017104605.1. Taxonomy (NCBI): domain Bacteria; kingdom Pseudomonadati; phylum Pseudomonadota; class Betaproteobacteria; order Burkholderiales; family Burkholderiaceae; genus Burkholderia; species Burkholderia sp. Ac-20384. Next base: position 14,008 of record NZ_JAAGPE010000128.1, read on the forward strand.
AAACCTTCGCGCGTCACCCGATCGTTGGCGAAGTGCACGGCCACGGCCTCGTCGCTAGCCTGCAGCTCGCCGAATCGCCGGCCGAACGCCGCCGCTTCGCGAACGGCGGCGACGTCGGCACGATCTGCCGCGATTTCTGCTTCAACGGCAACCTGATCATGCGTGCGACCGGCGACCGGATGCTGCTGTCGCCGCCGCTCGTGATCTCGCGGCCGGAAATTGATGAACTCGTATCGAAGGCGAAAAAAGCAGTCGATGCAACCGCCCAGCAATTGGGTATTTCGTAACGGTTTTGCCTATAGGCGTGCGGCGGGCGCCGCACGCCGCCATAACCAGGGGAATTCCACCATGCGTGCCTGCTTTCTTCGCCAAGCCTGTTCCGTTGCCGCCCTTGCCGCCGCGGCCGCGTTCACGTCGGTCGCCAGCCCGACGGCACACGCGGCCGACGAGCTGAATGTCTACAACTGGTCCGACTACATCGCACCGGACACGATCCCGAACTTCCAGAAGCAGACGGGCATTCACGTCAAGTACGACAACTACGACAGCGACGATACGCTTCAGGCGAAGCTGCTGGCCGGCAGTTCGGGCTACGACATCGTCGTGCCGACGTCGAACTACATGGCCAAGCAGATCCAGGCCGGCGTGTACCAGAAGCTCGACAAGTCGAAGCTGCCGAACCTCGCGAACCTCGACCCGCTGCTGATGAAGATGATCGCGGATGCCGATCCGGGCAACCAGTACGGCGTGCCCTGGGCGTACGGCACGGACGGCATCGGCTACAACGCGCAGGCGGTGAAGAAGGCACTCGGCGACAAGGCGCCGGTCGACAGCTGGGCACTCGTGTTCGACCCGGCCAACATGGAAAAGCTGAAGGGCTGCGGCGTGTCGTTCCTCGACCAGGCCGTCGACGTGTTCGCTGCCACGCTGCAATACATGGGCAAGAACCCGAACAGCACGAATCCCGGCGATTACCAGGCTGCGTTCGAAGTCCTGAAGAAAGTCCGCCCGTACATCACCCAGTTCAACTCGTCCGGCTACATCAACGACCTCGCGAACAACGACGTGTGCGTCGCGCTCGGCTGGTCGGGCGACGTCGGCATCGCGCATCGCCGCTCGGCCGAAGCGAAGCGTTCGTACGACATCAAGTTCTCGAACCCGAAGGAAGGCGGCCTGCTGTGGTTCGACGTGATGGTGATCCCGAAGGATGCACCGCACCCCGAGGCCGCCCTGAAGTGGATCAACTACGTGTCCGATCCGAAGGTCAACGCGGCGATCACCAACACGGTGTTCTACCCGACCGCGAACAAGGCCGCACACCAGTTCGTCACGCCGGCCGTCGCGCAAGACCCGACCGTCTACCCGCCGGAAGACGTGCTGAAGAAGATGGTGCTGATGAAGCCGATGCCGGCCGACATCCTGCGCCTCCAGAACCGCCTGTGGGCCCAATTGAAGACCGGCCACTGATCGCCCAGCATTCCGGCGGTGCAGGCATCGCTATACGCCTGCCCGCCTGAGATCCGCGGACCTCCGTCCGCCCGCGCGCGTCGCGCGCACTGTTCCATCCGGCACGAGCCGTCGTCCGTGAGTCGCGTTGCGCGCCTCGCGCGGGGACGCTCACGCCTGCAATCCGTGAAGAACGAATGGTGAACCCCATGCAATCGATACCCTCTTCCGCTGCTGCACGACAGACCCAACCGGCCCCCGCGGCCCGTACGCAAAACGACGCTTTCGTGCGCATCGAAAACGTCGTGAAGAAATTCGGCGACAGCACCGCCGTCGACAACGTGAACCTGACGATCGCGAAGAACGAACTCTTCGCGCTGCTCGGCAGCTCGGGCTGCGGCAAGTCGACGTTGCTGCGCATGCTCGCCGGGCTCGAGACGGCCACCTCCGGCAAGATCTTCGTCGACGGTGAAGATCTCGCGTCGCTGCCGCCGTACCGCCGCCCGGTGAACATGATGTTCCAGTCGTACGCGCTGTTCCCGCACATGTCGGTCGAATCGAACGTCGCATTCGGCCTGAAGCAGGAAGGCACACCGAAGAACGAGATCAAGGAGCGCGTGGCCGATGCGCTCGCACTCGTGCAGATGAGCAAGTATGCGCAGCGCAAGCCGCACCAGCTCTCCGGCGGCCAGCAGCAGCGCGTCGCGCTGGCCCGCTCGCTGGTCAAGCGGCCGAAGCTCCTGCTGCTCGACGAGCCGATGTCCGCGCTCGACAAGAAGATCCGCCAGAAAACCCAGCTCGAACTCGTGAACATCATCGAGAAGGTCGACGTGACCTGCGTGATGGTCACGCACGATCAGGAAGAGGCGATGACGATGGCGAGCCGCCTCGCGGTGATGAGCGAAGGCAAGATCGTGCAGATCGGCGCACCGGGCGAAGTCTACGAATTCCCGAACAGCCGCTTCTCGGCCGAATTCATCGGCTCGACGAACCTGTTCGAAGGCCGCGTCGTCGAGGATGAGCCCGATCACATCTTCGTCGAAAGCGACGACCTCGAAGCGCGCATGTACGTGAGCCACGGCATCACGGGCCCGCTCGGGATGCCGGTCGGCATCTCGGTGCGCCCGGAACGCATTCACGTGTCGCGTGAGAAGCCGGGTTCGAAACACAACTGGGCACGCGGCGTCGTGACCGACATCGCGTACATGGGCAGCTATTCGCTGTATCACGTGCGCCTGCCGAGCGGCAAGACGGTGGTGTCGAACCTGTCGAGCTCGCATCTGATGAACGACAACGCACCGGCGTGGAACGACGACGTGTTCGTGTCGTGGTCGCCGGCCAGCGGCGTCGTGCTGACGCAGTGAGGACGCCACGATGAGAACCTCCGCCTCCAATCCGTCCGCGCCGGTACCGACCGGCGCCGCGAGCGCCGGCTCCGGTCGCGCCCGCCCGGGCCGTTTCTCGATGCTGCAGCGCTTCCTGCCGTCGGGCCGCAGCGTCGCGATCGGCGTGCCGTTCGTGTGGCTCGCCGTGTTCTTCGCGCTGCCGTTCGTGCTGGTGCTGAAGATCAGCTTCGCCGACCAGGTGATGGGCATCCCGCCGTACACGTCGCTCGTCGAGTTCAAGGACGGTGTCGTGCACTTCGCGCTGCAGCTGTCGCACTACGCGTTCCTGCTGCAGGACGACCTGTACATCGCGACCTACCTCAGCTCGCTGAAGATGGCCGCCGTGTCGACGGTGCTGTGCCTGCTGATCGGCTATCCGATGGCGTACTACATCGCTCGCTCGGAGCCGAATCGCCGCAACGTGCTGATGATGGCCGTGATGCTGCCGTTCTGGACGTCGTTCCTGATCCGCGTGTACGCATGGATCGGCATCCTGAAGGACGACGGCCTGCTGAACCACACGCTGATCGCGCTCGGCATCATCCACACGCCGCTGCGGCTCTACCACAGCGATGCGGGCGTCTACATCGGGATGGTCTATTCGTACCTGCCGTTCATGGTGATGCCGCTGTATGCGCACCTCGTGAAGATGGACCTCACGCTGCTCGAAGCCGCGTACGACCTCGGCGCGAAGCCGTGGGTCGCGTTCACGCGGATCACGCTGCCGCTGTCGAAGAACGGGATCATCGCCGGCAGCCTGCTGGTGTTCATTCCGGCGGTGGGCGAGTACGTGATTCCGGAACTGCTCGGCGGCGCCGACACGCTGATGATCGGCCGCGTGATGTGGGATGAATTCTTCAACAACATGGACTGGCCGATGGCGTCCGCGGTGACGGTCGCGATGGTGATGCTGCTGCTGGTGCCGATGGCGCTGTTCCAGTACTACCAGGTCAAGGAACTGGAGGACGCGAAATGATCAAGCCGAGCAAACCGCTGTCGACGGGCGTCCTCGCCTTCGGCTTCCTGTTCCTGTACATCCCGATCATCAGCCTGGTCGTGTACTCGTTCAACGAGTCGAAGCTGGTGACGGTGTGGTCGGGCTTCTCGCTGAAGTGGTACTCGGCGCTGCTGGACGACGATGAGCTGCTGACTGCCGCATGGCTGTCGCTGAAGATCGGTCTCCTGACCGCGACCGCGTCGGTCGTGATCGGCACGTGGGCCGGTTTCGTGCTCGCGCGCTTCGGCCGCTTCAAGGGCTTCACGCTGTACACCGGGATGATCAACGCGCCGCTAGTGATTCCGGAAGTGATCCAGGGCATCTCGCTGCTGTTGCTGTTCGTTGCGCTGGAGCAGATGTTCGGCTGGCCGAAGGGTCGCGGGATGGTGACGATCTGGATCGGCCACGTGATGCTGTGCGTGTCGTACGTGGCGATCATCGTGCAGTCGCGCGTGAAGGAGATGAACAAGTCGCTGGAAGAGGCCGCGCTGGATCTCGGTGCGACGCCGCTGAAGGTGTTCTTCGTGGTGACGCTGCCGCTGATCTCGCAGGCGCTGCTGTCGGGGTGGCTGCTGTCGTTCACGCTGTCGATCGACGACCTGGTGCTGTCGGCGTTCCTGTCCGGGCCGGGCTCGACGACGCTGCCGCTGGTGGTGTTCTCGCGCGTGCGGCTGGGGCTGAACCCGGAGATGAACGCACTGGCGACGCTGTTCATCACGGCGGTAACGATCGGCGTGATCGTCGTGAACCGGATGATGATCGCGCGTGAACGGCGCCGCATCGCCGACATGAAGGCGGCGTTCGCGGTGGCGTGACGCCCGGCCTCCCGCTTCAAAGATAACAAGCACTGCAGACAAGCAATACGCGCTGCCCCAGGGGGGGCGCGCGATTCGATTCCGATTTGACAGGCGCACGACAAGGAGAATCCGCAATGAAGAAGAAACTGATCTGCCTGCTGGTGGCCGGCGCGTTGCCGGGCATCGCGCTGGCCGACTCGACATCCGCCGAGATCAAGGCGCTGCAGGCGCAGGTCACGGCGCTGCAGAAGCAGATGAAGGCGATGCAGGCGCAGCTGTCGGCGAAGGGCGGCACCGCGACCGCCCAGGCCGGCACGAAGGCAGGGGTTGGCGCCGCGCCGGCCGCGGTGGCTGTGGACCCGGGCTCGCCGGACTACGGCAAGGCGCAGGCCACGCTGACCAACGACGAGGTCGGCGAGATGAAGCAGCAGATCGCGAACCAGCAGCTGAAGGTCGACTCGCTGACGGACGCGGCCAACACGGGCCCGCTCGCCGGCCTGTCGGTGACGGGCTACATCGACCCGACCTACATGTACAACCGCGCGGCCGGCACGTCGTCGTTCCTGTTCGCGAACCACGAGAACGCGTACAACTACTTCAACAGCACGTTCGGCGATCTGTACCTCGACATCAAGAAGACGTTCGGCGTCGGCCCGATGGCGCCGTCGGCGGAAATCACGCTGATGCCGAACCGCGGCAACGGCATCACGCTGCTGCAGAACTCGCGCGGCTCGATCACCGACAACCTGCTGAACACCGCGGTCATCAACGTGCCGATCACCGCCGAGACGACGCTGGTCGCCGGTTTGATCCCGAGCTTCGGCGGCTACGAGGTGCAGCAGTCGAACCAGATGCTCACGCTCACGCACAACCTGCTGTACGACTTCTCCGACCCGGGCAGCTACGTGGGTGCCGGGGCGAACTACACGAAGGGCAACTGGGCGTGGAAGTTCTTCGTCGGCAACGAGCAGTACCGCACGTACGGCTCGGTCACGACGACGGGCACCAATGCGCTCGGCGATCCGATCACCACCAGCAACAAGGTGCCGACCTTCACCGCGCGAGCCGACTACACGTGGTCGAGCGCACTCGACATCGGCGGTTCGTTCAACATCGGCCGCCAGACGCTGTCGAGCGCGATCGACAAGAACGGCGTCGTGCATTACGGCCCGGGTGCCGCAGCGCCGAGCGGCTACGGCACGTTCTTCTTCGCGGAAGCCGATGCAACCTACACGCTCGCCGACATCCAGTACAACGCGGAAGTCGACTACGGCCAGCAGCAGCATGCGGCATTCAACGGCGGGCTCGCGCAGTGGTACGGCCTGTCGCTGCTCGCGCACCGCAAGTTCAATGCACCGGTGGTCGGCCGCATGGGCGTGACGCTGCGCTACGATGCGCTCGTGAACAGCAAGAACGGCGGCGGCGGCGGCGGCATCGCGCTGAACGGCAACGGCATGGACCCGAACAACGGCTTCGGCGTCGATGCGAATTGCGTCGCCACGTCGCAGGCGAACGGCGGCATGGGCTTCGAGTGCAAGGGGGCGATCCGTCAGGATGTCGCGCTCGACCTGCTGTTCTATCCGACCCAGCAGATCACCGTGAAGGTCGAATACCGCCACGACTGGGCGAACAACAAGGTGTTCCTGCGCAACGACGGGTCGTATGGCAAGTCCAACGACCTGCTCGCGACGCAGTTCATCTATTCGTTCTGACGCAGCTCGCGCGGGACGCCGTGCCGCGCGCACGGCGTCCCGCGCCGTTTTTACCGGCCGAATGACGGTGCGCGACGCACCGCCGCCGGCTGCAACGAGGGAGTCGGATTCATGACGCAGTCTTTCACCCGCCGCGCCGATGCGCTCGCGCGCGACTCGTACTACGAAGCGACGGCCGTACGCCCCGCCGTGGACGACCCCGTGCTCGACGGGACGATCGACGTCGACGTCTGCGTGATCGGCGCCGGCTTCGCGGGCCTGTCGACGGCGCTCGACTGCCGTGCTCGCGGGCTGTCGGTCGCGGTGATCGACGCGCACCGCCCCGGCTGGGGCGCGTCGGGCCGCAACGGCGGTCAGGCGATCACCGGCTTCGCGAAGGACGAGGAGATCGAACGGCAGCTCGGCGCCGACGGCGCGCGCGCCGCGTGGTCGCTGTCGCTCGACGGCGTCGCGCTGATCGCCGAGCGGATCGCACGCTACGGGATCGACTGCGATTTCACGCGCGGCTACCTGACGGTTGCGACGAAGCCGCGCCGCATCGACGACCTGCACGCGTGGATGGACGCCGCGACCCGGCGCTGGGGCCATCCGTCGCTGTCATGGCTCGACACCGGCGAGATCCGTGCGCGCATCGCGTCCACGCGCTATCTCGCTGGCGTCTACGATCCGCTGTCGGGCCACCTGCATCCGCTCAAGTATTGCCTCGGCCTTGCCGATGCCGCCCGGCGCGAAGGCATCGCGCTGTACGCACATACGCCCGCGCTCGACATCGTGCACGGTGCGCGGCCCGTCGTGCGCACGCCGTCGGGCGACGTGCGCTGCCGCTTCGTCGTGTCGTGCTGCAACGCGGGCCCCGGCGGCGTGCTGCCGGCCGCGACGGCCGCCCGCATCGCGCCGATCGCGTCGTACATCATCGCGACCGAGCCGCTCGGCCAGGCGCGCGCCGACGCGCTGATCGCGCAGCGTGAAGCCGTGTGCGACAACAACTTCTTCCTCGACTATTTCCGGCTGTCGGCCGACCACCGGATGCTGTTCGGCGGCCGCGCGAATTCGGCGGGCGCGTCGCCCGCCACGCTCGCCGAAACGATCCGGCGCCGCATGGTCGGCGTGTTCCCGCAGCTCGGCGACGTGCGCGTCGACCACGCGTGGGGCGGCTTCGTCGACGTCACGCGCAACCGTGCACCGGATTTCGGCACGCTCGATCCGAACTTCTTCTACGTCCAGGGCTTCAGCGGCCATGGTGTCGCACTCACCGGCATCGCCGGACGCGCGGTCGCCGGTGCGATCGCGGGCGACACGCGCGCGTTCGACCTGTTCGCGCGCATGCGTCACCGGCGCTTCCCCGGCGGCGACGCCTGGCGGCAGCCCGCACTCGAGCTCGGGATGCTGTATCACCGCGTGCGCGAGCTATTCTGAGCCAACTCCTCCGTTATCCTGACCATGCAGACATTCGCCAATCAGCCGCACGTCGCGTCCTACTACGCGGCGACCGCCAACGATACGACCCGCCACGCGCCGCTCGCCGGCACGATCGATGCCGACGTGTGCGTGATCGGCGCGGGCCTCACGGGCCTGTCCGCCGCGCTCAACCTCGCCGAGCGCGGCCATTCGGTGACCGTGCTCGAAGCGTCGCGGGTCGGATGGGCGGCGAGCGGCCGCAACGGCGGCCAGCTGATCGGCGGGTTTGCGTGCGACATCGACACGTTCGGGCAATTCATGCCGGAAGGCGATGTGAAACGCGTCTGGGACATGGGGCTCGAAACGCTGTCGCTCGTGAAGTCGCGCATCGCGCAGCACGACATCGACTGCGCGCTGGTGCCCGGCTACCTGACCGCCGCGAACACCGAACGCGACGCCGACGCGCTGAAACGCTGGCGCGACGAAGCCGCGAAGCGCTTCGGCTACGACCGCTTCCACTTCGTCGAAGCCGACGAACTCGGCGACTACGTGCAGTCCGGGCGCTATTGCGGCGGCCTGTACGACCCGGACAGCGGCCACCTCCATCCGCTCAACTACACGCTCGGCCTCGCCCGCGCGGCGACCGATGCGAGCGTGCGCATCCACGAGGACAGCTGCGTGACGCGCGTGCGCGACGTCGCGGGCGGCCATGTCGTCGAGACGAGCGGCGGCAACGTGCGCGCGCGTTTCGTCGTGCTCGCGTGCAATACCTTCGTCGGCACGCTTGCGCCCGCGCTGTCGAAGAAGATCATGCCGGTCGGCACCTACGTGATCGCGACCGAGCCGCTCGGCGACGCGCGCGCCGCCGCGCTGATGCCCGCGCGCGCGGCGATCTGCGACAGCCGCTTCGTGCTCGACTATTTCCGGCCGGCGCCCGACTCGCGGCTTGTGTGGGGCGGCAAGGTCAGCTACTCGACGCGCGAGCCGCGCGATCTCGCCGCGGCGATGCGCGCGGACATGCTGAAGACGTTCCCGCAGCTCGCGGACGTGAAGGTCGACTACGCATGGGGCGGCTTCGTCGACATCACGATGAACCGCGCGCCGCACTTCGGCCGCATCGCGCCGACCATGTATTTCGCGCAGGGGTTCTCGGGGCACGGCGTGAACACGACCGCGCTCGCGGGCAAGCTGATCGCCGAGGCGATCAACGGACAGGCGAGCCGCTTCGACCTGTTCGACAAGATCCGCCATCGCGACTTCCCCGGCGGCGAGGCGCTGCGCACGCCAGCGCTGGTGCTTGCGATGAGCTGGTACCGGCTGCTCGACGCGTTCGGCGTGCATTGAGCGGCGGCCACATCAACGAGAAACGGCCGCGCCGACACGCAGCCGTTCCCTTGCCGCCGCGCGCGACGCGCTCCCGCTAGTCGGCCACCTTCTGCCGCATCGTCACGAACTCCTCGGCCGCGGTCGGGTGAATGCCGATCGTGTCGTCGAACTGCGCCTTCGTCGCGCCCGCGCGAATCGCGATCGCGATGCCCTGGATGATCTCGCCCGCATCGCGGCCCACCATGTGCGCGCCGACCACGCGCTGGCTGTCGCGCGCGACGACGAGCTTCATCAACGTGCGCTCGTCGCGGCCCGACAGCGTATGACGCAGCGCCTTGAACGACGTGCGGTAGATGTCGACGTCGCCGTCGTACAGGTCGCGCGCGGTCGACTCGGTGAGGCCGACCGTCGCGACTTCGGGCTGGCTGAACACCGCCGACGGCACCCATTCGTGATCGGCCGCGACGCGCGACCCGCCGAACAGCGTGCGGGCGAGCAACGCGCCGTCGCGCGTCGCGACCGGCGTGAGCTGCGGCCGCGACGTGACGTCGCCGATCGCATGGATCGACGGCACCGACGTCGCCGAATACGCATCGACGGCAATCGCGCCGCGCGCATCGAGCGCCACACCCGCCTGCTCGAGCCCGAGCCCGTCGACGTTCGGCACGCGACCGGTCGCATAGAGCACCTGGTCGTACGGCCCGTGCCGCGCATCGCCGACGCGCACGCTTAGCGTGCCGTCGTCCGCGCGCTCGATCGACTCGACCACCGAGCGCGCGTGGATCGTGACGCCCTGCTTCGTCATCTCGTCAGTCAGGAACTGGCGCACGTCGTCGTCGAAGCCGCGCAGGATCTTCTCGCCGCGATAGAACAGGTCGACGTGACTGCCGAAGCCGTTGAAGATGCCCGCGAACTCGACCGCGATATAGCCGCCGCCGACCACCGCGATGCGTTTGGGGCACGCGGCAAGCGACAGCGCCTCGCGCGACGTGATCGCGTGCTCGATGCCGGGCCGCGCGGGCAGCGACGGGCGCGAGCCGGTCGCGATCGCGATGTGGCGCGCGCGGATCGTGCGGTCGCCGATCGCGACCGTGTGCGCATCGACGAGCGTCGCGCGCCCCGCGTGCATCTCGACGCCCGATTGCCGCAGCAGGTTGATGTAGATGTCGCTCAGCCGGTTGATCTCGCGATCCTTCCCGGCGATCAGCGCGGGCCAGTCGAGCGTGCCGGCGCCGAAGCTCCAGCCGAAGCCCTTCGCGTCCTCGACTTCATGCGGGTAGTGCGATGCGTAGACGAGCAGCTTTTTCGGGATGCAGCCGCGCAGCACGCAGGTGCCGCCGATCTGCTCTTCTTCCGCTATGCCGACACGCGCGCCGTATGACGCGGACATGCGCGCAAGCCGCACGCCGCCCGAGCCGGCACCGATGACGAACAGGTCGTAGTCGAAATCCATCGCATTCCCTCATCGCAGTTCGGATGAAGGCACGATAGCAAGATTCCGGAATTCTTGCGGCGCACGGTGCAGCCCGGCGCCCGCCCAATAAAAAACGGCGAGAGACGTTGCCTCTCGCCGGTCAAACCGGCTGCCGGGTGTGTCATGCGTCACCGATCGACCGCATGCCCGACCTGCCGGCTGCGCGGCACCGGTCCGGCCGTGGGCGCGCGAAGGGCGCGCCCACGGCCGGACCAGCCGCCATGCTCATGCCTGCGACGTGTCGCTGCCGTCCGTCGCCTGCGTGTCGTCTGCCTGCTGCGGCTGCTCTTCCTTCTTCTTTTCGAGCATGCCTTCGATCGCTTCCGCACCCTTGAAGCCGGCGACGGCGGCTGCCGCCTTGGTCAGCAGGCCCGCATCCGGATCCAGCTTTTCCGCGCCTTCGACAGCTGCGACTGCGCCAGCGATTTCACCCACGGTGTCCAGGATACCCATCGTCATCCCCTTTCAAGAAAATCGTGAGCGCATCGTCCCACGAAAAAAACCGGCGGACCGCAATTGTCATCACCGGATACACAAGTTACGCACCAGGCCGGCCGCACTCGCCGAGCGCAACCGGAACGACGCACGCGCACGCCTGACGGCACGCAACGGGCGATGCACGCAGCGTAGCGGAAAGGCTTCGCGCGTACTGTAAAAGTATGTTCTGGATTGCCGACGGAACCCTTACGGCGCGGGGGTCTCGTGATGAAGCATTCGCCGAATAGTCGAATGCGCGTATGAAGGTCGCGCGACGAAAAAAAAGAGGCGCCTTGCGGCGCCCCTTCGATGCATGCCGGACGACTGCCGGCCCATGCGTTCCGACGTTCGTCAGAAGATATTGCGCAGGCCGATCGCGATGCCGGTCTGGTTGCTGCGGCCCGGCAGCTCGACGTTCGCCGCGCCGTTCGTCTTGTTGAAATCGACGGTGCCGTAGACTTCCGTGCGCTTGCTGAGCGCGTACTCGGCGATGCCGACGATCGCGTAGCGGTTGCCGCTCGCGAGCGTGCCGTTGGTGGTCATCGCATTGCGCATATGGTCGTAGTAGAACGCGCCCGTCAGCGTCAGCGGCGCACTGACCTGCCAGCTCACGCCCGCGAACGGACCGTCGTCGATCCGGCCGGTGCCCTTCGCGACCGGAATCGACTGCTGCGCGAGCAGGCTGTCGACGAAGCCCGTGTCGTCCTTCGAGCGCAGGTAGCCCGCGTAGATCTTCGCCTTGCTGAACGCATACACGACGTTCGCGTGGTAGATCGTCTGCTTGCGCGCCGAGTTGTCGCTGTTCTGCTGCGCGCCGGCTGCGATGCTGAGCGGGCCCATCACGTACGACAGCGACACGCCCCACGCATTGCCCTTGCCGAGCGAGCCCGGGATCTGGCCCGAGAAGCCGCCGGCGCCGGTCGATTCGTAGTTGGTGCCGGTCGAGTACATCGCCTTCGCGGTCAGGCCTTCGAACTTGCCCGTGTACTTGATCTGGTTGTCCGCATACAGGCCGCCGCCGAGTGCGACCGGCAGCCACGCGTTTTCGAGGTAGTTACCGACGGTCAGCGGATCGTAGGTGTCCGACAGCAGGTCGAACAGCGGCGTCTTCTGGCGGCCGAGGGTCACCGTGCCGTACGGGCTCTGCAGGCCGACGTACGCTGCGCGGTTGAACAGGCGGCCGCTGTCGGCGAATGCGCCGTTCTGCAGGTTCACGCCGCTCTCGAGGTTGAACACGGCCTTCAGGCCGCCGCCCAGATCTTCCGTGCCGTAGATGCCGAAGCGGCTGTTCGTGATCGCGCCATTGGTCATCGACAGCAGGCCGTCGTTCTTGGCGTTGGCGTTGGTCAGGTAACGGATGCTGGCGTCGGCGACGCCCCAGAGCGTGACCGAGCTTTGTGCGGCCGCGTACTGGCTGGCGAATGCGAGCGCGGCGCCCCCTGCGATGGCTGCGAGTCGGGTGGTCTGCTTCATGAGCTTTCCTTTTTGTAGGTGTCTCCATTCATGGCCGGCCGCGTGCGCAACCGGGTGGCGATCGCTCACGTTCTTGGCGCGCGCGATGTGGGCTGAATCATATGACGAGTGCCATTGCTGAAAGAAATTGAAATGCGCGGTAACGGCGGAACTGTCGCCCGCGCACAACGCTGCGCGCGCGAGGCTTGCCCGGCGGGCGTCGGGCACCGCATGGCAGCGCCCGCCTGCGCGGCTTACGGCATGTCGGGTCTGTAAGGATCGCGCGGCAGGCGCCGCGACACGGGCGCATGCGGG